>JAUYEI010000117.1 GCA_030691385.1 Azonexus sp. | reverse complement strand
CTCCAGCCCGTTCGGCGTCAATGGCAAGGTCTATGCCGGCAACGACCTGTGGCACATGCGCAGCCTGTGCTTCACGGACAAGCCGGACTTCCTGATCGGCAACTCCTACGGCAAGTACATCCAGCGCGACACCCGCCACCTCGGTGAAGAGTTCGAAGTACCGCTGATCCGCCTCGGCTTCCCGATCTTCGACCGCCACCACATGCACCGCGCCACGACCATGGGCTACGAAGGCATGATGTCTGTAGTGACCCAGCTGACCAACGCTGTCCTTGAGCAACTCGACAAGGAAACGATCGGCATGGGCACCACCGACTACAACTTCGACCTGGTTCGGTAAAACACTCCCTCCCCTTCAAGGGGAGGGCCGGGGTGGGGATGGGTTATCGGCATCTGGCGAGTAACCCATCCCCCACCTAACCTCCCCCTTGAAGGGGGAGGGATGGAAGCCCTGGCCTCCCCTTGGAGGGAGGAAGTCAAAGGAGCAGCTATATGGCCAATATCATGATCCAGCAAGGCGAAAAGGGCGGACTGGTTTTTTACCTCCCGAAGCGCGACCTGGAAGCGTCCATCGAGTCCATCGAATTCGACACCCCGGAAAAATGGGGCGGCGAACTGAAGCTGGACAACGGTGGAACTTACTACATCGACCCGATCGCCAAGCCGCCCCGCCTGCCTATTTCCCTGCGCGCCAAGCGTCTCGGCGCGGCGGAAGACTAAGCCCGTTGAACCTGCCCGCCCAGCCAGCCACACGCCAGCGAAAGCGGATTTAAAGGAGAGCATCATGGCAATGAAAATCGACCCCGACATGTGCACCGCCTGCGGCGACTGCAAGCCTGTCTGCCCGACCAAATCCATCAGTTCCGGCAAGATCTTCTTCAAGATCGATGCTGCGACCTGTACGGAATGCGACGGCCACAACGATTCCCCGTTGTGCGTCGACGTCTGCCCGTCAGGCTGCATCAGCCCGGCCTGATAGAGCCTTGAGCCGAGCGCCGGGAATCAACGCAGCACCCCGGCGCTCCACTGAAGTCTCTCTCTGGAGCCCACCATGTCGAACACGCCAATTGCCTCTCGTGAAGCTGCTCTGCGCATTGCGCTCGCGGCTCGCGCCCTGAACGGTCTCGATGTTCGTGCCCTGGTCGGCGCGCTGATCGAGAAACTGGAAGCCCCGCTCACCGAAAGCAAGCTCGGCACGCTGACGGTCGAAGACCTGCGTGTCATCCTGGCCGGCGACTTTGCCGAACAAGGCTGCCACGTCGGCGTTGAAGGCGAAGCGCTCAAGGAAGCCGTCCGCCTGCTCTGGGGCCAGGGCGTCGAGAACAACGACTTTCCGGCGGTCGACGCCTATACCGACGGCGACATGCCCGGCTCGCTGCGCGTCGCCATCGCGGCCAATCGCGGTGAAACGCTCGACGGCCATTTCGGCTCATGCGAACGCTTCCTGGTCTATCAGATCAGCCAGGACGCCATCCGCCTGATCGACATCCGCACGACGGTTGAAGCCGATACGGCCGAAGACAAGAATGCCGCCCGCTCGGCGCTGATCAACGACTGCCAGATCGTCTATGTGCAATCGATCGGCGGCCCGGCTGCGGCCAAGGTCGTGCGTGCCGGCGTCCATCCGGTCAAGAAGCCGGAAGGCGGCAAGGCCCGCGAAGTGCTGGTCGAACTGCAGGCTCGCCTGGCCAGCCCGCCGCCCTGGCTGGCCCAGATCATGGGAGTGCCGGCCGCATCGCTGGCGCGCTTCGAGGAAGATATGGAAGAGGAGGAATCGGCATGATCACCCCGACCATCCTCGCCCGGGTCGGCGAAGCCGCCTTGCTCGACGGCAGCGTCACCGCGTTGCGCCAGCGTTTTCCCGCCCTGCACTTTACCGAATGCAGCGAAGACGATGTCTCGCCGCGCTATCGCCCGGCTTTCAGCATCGAAGGCTACGAACTTTTCTACATCTCGGGCGCTACCGGCCATTGCCTGGAACTGACCAACAACGCGGAAGCTGCTACCGGCATCCTGATTGCGTCCAAGGTCGATGACGAGTGAAAAAACCGCCGCCGACGCGGGCATCGGAAAACTGGGCCTGTGCTCGGGCTGCCGTTTTTTTCCGGAATACCTGAACGGCCGCCGCTGCACACCGGGCGATGCCTGCATCCGCGCCCACAGCGGCCGGCAGATCGACCGTTTCCTGCGCAAAAACCCGGAACTGGCGCACGAATACCTCAACGACATTTTCTGGGAGCGGCGGGCCATTGCCACCCGCTATGCCACGGTCGACCGGATTTTTTGCCTGAAATCGGACCCCGACGAAGTGGTCCGCCGCGTCGTCGCCATGCGTTTGCCGGCTGAACAGTTGATCGACATGGTCGGCGACCACGACCGTGAAGTCCGCCTTTCGGTCGCCGCCCGCCTGCCCGAGACCCTGCTCATCCGCCTGATCAACGATTCGGACTACCTGATCCGGGCCACCGTCGCCCGTCGCCTGCCGCATGGCCAGCTAGCCAAGCTGACCAAGGATCCGGAACGCGAAGTGCGCAAGGTCGTCGCTGCCCGCCTGCCGCCCTTCGCCCTGCACCTGCTGGCCGAAGACGACGAACCGGAAGTGCGCGCCATCGTCGCCGAACGCGCCCTGCCCGACCTGGCCGCCGCCATGCTGCAGGACAGCGAATGGTGGGTGCGCCTGGCGGCGGTCGGCAGCGCCCCCATCGAATGTCTGCGGCCACTGACCGCCGACCCGGAAATTGAAGTCCGCGAAGCAGCGCAAGCCCGGCTCGCCGAATCGGAAACCGCCTGACCACAAGGAAAAATCATGAAACAGAATCAGGGCTGGACCGAATACTGCAAATCACTGTCGCCGGCCATTGTCGAAACCTGCGCCAAGACCCCGGTCAATGCAGGTCCGGCCGGACTGGTCAAAGCCCTGAGCAACGCCCTGCCCGAATGGAAATTCCGCCACGCCCTCGGCCGTGGTGGCTGGTATCGCCTTGGCGGCATTGTCGATGCGGCCGGCCAGCGGGTCAGCGACAGCCTTGAAAGCTGGGTCGAAAATGCCATTGACGAGCGCGACGGAGACATCACCCGCCTGATCGACGATTTTGCCGGGCAGCCGCTTTACGCCACGCGTCTGGTCGGCCAGACCCACTACCTCGTCGCCTCGGCCGGCGAAGGCAGCGACGATTTCCTGCAACTGGAAATCGAGGACTTGCAGGAAGTTCGCGTCCATCAGCTCTTCGTCAATGAGCCGACCACGCTCGAAGAACTGGTCGATCCACGCGGCGGCAACGATGTCCCGGTCCCGCTCGGGCTGCCCTTCTACGCTTTCCGCCGCATCCAGCACATCGGCAATTTCCTCAAGCGCATGCTGGCACAAAAGCCGGAACCGGCCTCGATTCACCGCCTGGTCGACGACTGGAGCAAGAGCAGCGCCGGCAACGCCACGACCTTCTACAACCACTGGGTCATCGCCACCCGCGAACACCTCGACCGCTACCACCAGCCGGTCTTCCGTGCCCAGCCGATTGCCACACTGGCCGGAGAGCCACCGGAGTTCGAAGCCAGCGCCGGCACCAGCGGCCTGAGTTTGCAGGAAGCCCTGACCCGCTTCGACCGCGAAATCGGCTACCCGCTCGCCTGGTATTTCCACATGCTGACCACCAAGGCGGTTCCCCACTGGGTCGCGCAGACCGTCGTCGAGGACGCGCTGGCCGGCTTCGCCTACCTGCCGCAACGCGACGTCGATGTCGTGCGCGGCTGGCTGCACCGGCCGTATTCGATCTGAGGGCGGCGTTGCCCAGTCGAGGCCGTCACGCGGCTGGCCGAAGAAAAGCTCAGGCCACTTCGGCCCGATTGCGTCCGGCGTCCTTGGCCTTGTAGAGCAGGTCGTCGGCCAGCCGGAAAAGGGTCTTGATCTGGCCCAAGGCGTGCGGGAAGCAGGCCGCCCCGAGCGAAATGGTCACCACCCCGTAGTCCCCGTTCTTTTCGTGGGGAACGCCCAGGCCATGGACGGCCTCAACGAGGCTGGCCGCCACTCCGGCGTGCACGCCGGGTGAGGCGTTGGGGATGATCACGGCGAATTCCTCGCCACCATAGCGGGCAACGAAAGCGCCGGGGGCGGTGCGGTCGTCGTTGATTAGCTGGATCTGCTCGCCAAGACAGGTGGCAACGGCGCGCAGGCAATCGTCGCCGGCCTGGTGACCGTAGTGATCGTTGTATTTCTTGAAGTTGTCGATATCGATCATCAACAGGCTGAACGGCTTGGCAGCCTGCCGCGCCTGCTCCCAGGCGATGTCGATCTGCATGTCCATGGCACGGCGATTGAGCAGGCCGGTCAGGCCATCGCGATTGGCCTGATCCTGCAACTTGTTGTTGGCCTGGCACAGGCGCGCGCGCATCGCGGCAATCCGGGACATGGCCTTCATCTTGGCCTGCAGGACGTTTTCCGGCACGGTCTTCGAGATGAAGTCATCGCCACCGGCTTCGATGGCCGTCACCAGATTGGTTTCGGTATCGGTTGCGGTGACGAAGATGATCGGCGTCCACGCCCATGGCTCCAAGCCTTCCTGAGCGCGAATCCGGGTGGTGACCTCAAAACCGTTCATGCCCGGCATCTCGATATCCATCAGGATCAGATCGAAGTTCTCGGCCTGAAAATAGTCGAGCGCAATCTCGCCGCTGATGGCGTGCATGACCTCGTAGCCGAAAGATTCAAGCCGGGCCCGCATAACCATGGCGATCGCCCGCGAATCGTCTACCAGCAGTATTTTCATTCAGAACTCAACAATTGAAAAACAATCCGCAGAGTTTACCTCCTATTACCGAAGTAATAGCACTCCGGCCTGCGCTCACATGGGGGATGGATCGCTTTTTGGCGTCATAAAATAGACTTTGTGCTCGACTCTGACTGGCTGACTGATCGCCGGATCGGGGTCGGGCTCGAAGAAGCTTTCGACATGGCTGAGCTCAATGTCGAAAGTGCTGGTGTACAGACTGGCAATTTCATCGGCCACGGCGAACGGCTGTCCTTGCGTTTCGCCCTCGTCCGGCTCCTCGGTGGTCAGTAGCAGCATCCGGCAACCGGCGGGCAGGATGCGCCGGAGTTGCGCGATGTAGTCGCCGCGAATATCGTCGGGCAGCGCCGTCAGCGAGGCGCGGTCAAAAACGACGGAAATATCGCCCAGATCGGCTGCCGTCAAGTTGAAGAAATCGCCGCACAGAATCCCGATTCGCCCATCTTCCCAGAGCATGAATTTGCCGACTTTTCGGCGCGTCGGCTGCAGCTTGTTTTCACGAAAAAAGGCGCGCACGGCGAGCGGGCTGAGTTCAACGCCGATCACCTTGTGGCCTTGCCTGGCGAGCCAGAGCAGATCGAGGCTTTTGCCGCAAAGTGGAACAAAAACCCGGTCTTCCACGGTCAACCGGAAATTTGGCCAAAATTTGACAAGATGCGGATCCACCGCCGGCTGATGAAAGGCGATGTCATCGTCGCGCCAGGATTGTTGCCAAAGTTCGTTGTCACGCCCGGTCATGGCGGATTCTTCCCATCAAATGCAGCGTTGCTGAATCAGGAAAATGTTCTGATCGAAAGACACAACGCTTCTGGGGTGGCCTGCTTCGCCATTGGCGAAACCGGCCACTAAAAGAGCCATGCAGGCCGAAAAGGCACTCGCGCGGTTGGGGCAATTTGCTTGCCCGGTGACGACTAGCCTATCACCGAAATTGCCGGCGCAGCGCGACGAAACAATTTGTCGTATTCGCGACAAGAGCCCCACATCATCAGAGGCCGGATAAAACTTCACCGCATTTTCAATGACTTGCAAATTGGCACCATCCTTGCTGAAAAGAAGCCGAGGAGATTGCCATGACCCACCCAGCTTTCGTCACCATCAACGACACCACCCTGCGCGACGGCGAACAGTCGGCTGGCGTGGCGTTCTCGCTGGCCGAAAAACTGGACATCGCCCGCCAGCTCGCCGCCATCGGCGTACCCGAACTGGAAGTCGGCATCCCGGCCATGGGCGACGAAGAGCGTGACTCGATCCGCGCCGTCGCCGACCTCAAGCTCACCCCGCGCCTGATGGTGTGGAGCCGCATGCACCCGGCCGACATCGCCGCCTGTGCCGACCTCGGCGCCCACCTCATCGACATTTCGGTACCGGCCTCCGACCAGCACCTCTCCTACAAGCTCAAGCAGGACCGCGCCTGGCTGCTGCGCGAACTGCCCAAGTTCATCGGCGCCGCGCTCAGCCTTGGCCTCGAAGTCGGCCTCGGCTGCGAGGACGCCTCGCGCGCCGACATGAATTTCCTCTGCGCCCTGGCCGAAACCGCCGAACGCGCCGGCGCCCGCCGCCTGCGCTTCGCCGATACGCTGGGCATCCTCGAGCCCTTCGGCACCTTCGATCGGATCAGCACCCTGCGCCGCAACACCGGCCTCGAAATCGAAATGCACGCCCACGACGACATGGGCCTGGCCACCGCCAACACGCTGGCCGCCTGCAAGGCCGGCGCGACGCACGTCAATACGACGGTCAATGGCCTCGGCGAACGCGCCGGCAATGCGCCGCTCGAAGAAGTCGTGCTCGGCCTGACCAAGCTTTACGGCATCGAAACCGGGGTCAGCCTCAAAGGCTTTCCCGCCCTCTCCAGCCAGGTCGCCAGCGCCTCGGGGCGCGCCGTGCCGTGGCAGAAGAGCATCGTCGGCGCCGGCGCCTTCACGCACGAAGCCGGCATCCACGTCGATGGCCTGCTCAAGCACCCGGACAACTACCAGGGCTACGACCCGCAGGAAGTCGGCCAGTCGCACCGCATCGTGCTCGGCAAACATTCCGGCTCGCGCGCCGTGCAGGTGGTGTATGCCGGCCTCGGCTTCGAACTCGGCGAGAACGAAGCGCAGGCCATGCTGCCGCGTGTCCGCAACTTCGTCGCCGAGCACAAACATCCGCCCGAAGTGTCCGATCTGCGCGACCTTCTGGCTTCCGCCCGGAGCCAACTCCATGTCTGAAGCGATGACCATGACAGCAACTGCAATGGCAGCCCCCGGCCTGTGGGCAACCCTCAGTGAAGACCTCGATTGCGTCTTCCAGCGCGACCCAGCCGCCCGCTCGACGCTCGAAGTGCTGACCACCTACCCCGGTGTCCATGCCATCCTCACCCACCGCCTGTCGCACCGCCTGTGGCGTGCCGGCTGGCGTTTCCCGGCGCGCCTCCTGTCCTTCGTCGGGCGGACGCTGACCAATGTCGACATCCACCCCGGTGCCACCATCGGCCGCCGCTTCTTCATCGATCACGGCGCCTGCGTCGTGATCGGCGAAACGGCTGAAGTCGGCAACGATGTGACGCTCTACCACGGCGTCACGCTGGGCGGCACCTCATGGAACAAGGGGAAGCGCCACCCGACGCTGGCCGACGGCGTCGTCGTCGGCGCCGGCGCCAAGATTCTCGGCCCGATCAGCATCGGCGAACGTGTTCGCGTCGGTGCCAACTCGGTCGTCGTCAAGGACGTGCCGGCCGACCGGACGGTCGTCGGAGTTCCCGGCCGGATCGTCGACACCCGGGTCGGTACGGCACGCCCGGCCAATGGCATCAGCCTCGATCACAACCTGATGCCTGACCCGGTGGCCAAATCGATCGCCTGCCTGATCGAGCGCATCGAGATCCTCGAAAGGGAACTGGCAGAAGTCCGCCACGAGCCGCCAACCGATCGCAGCGGCGAATGCAATACCTGTTCGGCCGGTGACTTGTGCTGCGAGCACGAGTCCATGCACATAGTGAACTGAACCCATGGACCTGCTCGACTTCTCCGACTGCAAGCTCTATTTCGAGGACGAACTGCCCGCCGAGGCAGAACGTCTGATCACCCAGGCCGCCCGGGATTACGGCGACCCGGCGGCCGAACTCGCCCTGCTGCGCGCCCACCTGCTGGCCCCCGAGCACCTCACCGTGCTGGTCAGCCTGTATCGCTACTACTTCTACCAGCATCGCCTCGACGAAGTGCTGATCGTCGCCGACCACGCCAAGCGCATCTCGGCCCGCCACCTTGGCATCCCCAACGACTGGCGGCTGATCAATGAAGCCCAGCTCGGCTCGGCGGCGACCACCTCTTTCGGTCTGCTCCGCTTCTACCTGCTCACACTCAAGGCCGAAAGCGTCGTCCTGCTGCGCCTCGGCCGCATCGCCGAATCGCGCGACCGTCTGACCAAACTCGCCGCGCTCGATAGCCGCGACCACCTGGGCGCCGCCAAGCTGCTCGAAGTGGTCGACGAGTTCCAGAGCGAAAACCCGGCTCCTGCCGAAGAACCATCCCTAAACCTTGTTGCCGCCTGAGGAAACCATCATGGAAGACACCCTGACCCTTGCCGAAGCCATGGAAGACCTGGTTTCTGCCGAAGACTTTCTCGACTATTTCGCGGTCCCCTACGACCCGGCCGTCGTTCACGTGAATCGCCTGCACATCCTGCAGCGCTTCCACGACTACCTGTCGAAACAGGCCCCGAACCTGCCGCCGGAAGAGGAAATGCAGCGCGGCATCTACCGCCTGTGGCTGGAACGCGCCTACCAGGATTTCGTAACCTCGGATTCGCTGACCGAAAAGGTCTTCGCCGTCTTTCAGCACGTTGCCAAGCCCGACGGCGGCATGAGCTCCTTCGTCTCCCTCGACAAGGTGTTCCGCCAATGATGAACGCAAAATGGGAGTACGGTGAGGCCGTGCGCCTCACGCGCAACGTCCGCAACGACGGCACCTATCCCGGTCTCGACCCGGGCGACTTTCTCGTGCGCCGCGGCAGCATCGGCTACGTCGTCGATGTCGGCACCTTCTTGCAGGACCAGATCATCTACTCGGTGAACTTCCTCGAAGAAGGCAAGATCGTCGGTTGCCGCGAAGAGGAATTGATCGGTGGCGACGATGAGTGGACCCCGTCGCGCTTCGAGTTCCGCGAAAAAGTCCGCGCCGCCAAGCAATTGTCGGTCGGCGGCACGGTTCTCGTCGAACTCGGCGCCGTTGGCGAAGTCATCAAGGTGATCCGCGATGGCGCAAACGGCGTGACGTACCACATTCACTTCGACAGCCTGCCGGGGCGCGTCCTGCAGATTCCTGAAGCCATCCTCGAACCGCACAAACCGGCGGAGTAAGCAAATGCAACACGGCTACCTTGAACTCAAGCTTGCCCACGAACTGTTCAAAAAGGCGCCCGATACGCTGAACGAAACCGAGCTCTCACGGCTCGGCGAAATTGCCGGCAAACAGGCCCGCCTTGAGCAACGCGTTCTGGCCAGCGCCACCGCAGCCCAGGTCGTCGTTCCGGCACCGACCATTGCCACCCGGCTTGAAGAAATCCGCCAGCGCTATGCCAGCCCTGACGACATGACGGCCGACCTCGAACGGATTGGTCTGGACGCCGACAAACTGGCCGAGGCCGTCGAGCGCGACCTGCGCATCGAAGCCGTCCTCGACAAAGTCGCCTCGGCTGTTCCGCCGGTCACCGAAGTCGACGCGGAAATCTACTATCGCCTGCACCCGGAAGCCTTCGACCGCCCGGAAGCCCGGCATCTTCGCCACATCCTGATCACCTTCTCGAATCCGATAGAAAAGGCCATCGCCGCGAAAACGCTTGAAGATCTACGGTCAACCGGAAAAAACGTCGAAAATTTCAGTCAGGCGGCGCTCCGCCTTTCGCAATGCCCGACCGCGATGGACGGCGGCAAGCTCGGCACCGTCAAACGCCAGCAGCTCTTCCCGGAACTCGAACCGGCGGCCTTTGAACTTGCGGTTGACGAAGTTTCCGAAGTCCTCGAATCACCAATGGGTCTGCACATCCTGCGCTGCGACGAAATCCTGCCCTTCGGCATGATGCCTTTCACCGAGGCCAGCCCGCGCATCATCGAAAAACTCACCGAAAAACGCCGCCGCGAAGCCCAGCGCGACTGGATCAAGGAACAGGCTTAGGCGTTGTTTTTAACCCATCCTTGACACGCCATCGTCATATCCAGTGGTTTTTGGCCATCCTCTTGCCACCCAGCATCTGATGATGAACAAATCCTGTTTTCAGGATCGTTTTGTTGTGCCACAATATTCTGTACAGCATGGTTTCCCCCTTGTTTTCCGGTAGCATCGGGGCATCTATATCCGTCAAACCCGAACCAACAACAAAGCCACCGGCAAAGGCTACTTCACCTTCCGCCTGGTTCGTGGCGAGCGCATCGGCGGCAAGGTGCGCCAGATCACCGTCCTCAATCTCGGGTGGAACTTCGCCATCAAGCAGGAAGACTGGCCGCTGCTCTGCAGTCGCATCGAGCAGCTCTTGCAGCCGCAGGCTGACCGGGTTCCCATAAAATGCGCTGAACATATCGAGCGGGCCTCCCGGCACACCGTCGAGCAACTGATCGCCCGGGCGCCGGTGGCGGCGACACCGCCCGGGCCGAAGGCAGCCCGGCCGACGCGGCGGTTCAGGCAGCGCCGGCGCCCGACTTTCAGGAAGTCGATATCGACTCGCTGCAGCAGACGCAGGTGCGGTCCGTCGGCGTCGAGCATGTGGCCCTGCAGGCCCTGGCACAACTCGGGTTCGTCGACCTGCTGAGCGGATTGGGGATCAACGGGGTGATGCGCGCCGCCATTCTCGGCAACCTGATCGGCCGCATGGCCCAGCCGGCTTCCGAGTTGGCCACCTGGCACTGGCTGCAAACGCAGAGTGCCCTGGGTGATTTGCTCGATGTCGATTTCACGGCCCTGTCGCACATGCGCCTGTGCCGCGCCTCGGATGTGCTGATGCGCCATCCCGCCGCGATTGAAGAGCATCTGTTCAGTACCATTCAA
>JAUYEI010000116.1 GCA_030691385.1 Azonexus sp. | reverse complement strand
CTTGCCGGTGGACAGGTCCATCACGGTGTCGCCGCCCCAGCGGATCGACCAGGTCATTTTCTCGACTTCTTCCTGAATGCTGGAGCCGAGCGCCGAGTTGCCGATGTTGGCGTTGATCTTGGTGAGGAAGTTGCGGCCGATGATCATCGGCTCGCTTTCCGGGTGATTGATGTTGTTGGGGATGATGGCGCGGCCGCGGGCGATTTCGCTGCGGACGAATTCCGGGGTGATTTCTTCGGGGATGCTGGCGCCGAAGTTCTGGCCGGGGTGCTGGCGGCCGAGCAGGGCAGCCATTTTTTCGCCCATTTTTCCGGTTGACCGTAGCGATTCGATGTAGGCGCGCCGGTTGTTGTTCTCGCGGATGGCGACGTATTCCATCTCCGGCGTGATGATGCCCTGCCGGGCGTAGTGCATCTGGCTGACGTTCTTGCCGGCCTTGGCGCGCAGCGGCTTGCGGTGCAGGCCGGGGAAACGCAGTTCGTCGAGGGACTGGTCGGTGGCGCGCTTGCGGCCGAATTCCGAGCTCAGGTCGGCCAGTTCCTCGACATCGCCGCGTTCGGCAATCCAGCCGGCGCGCAGGGCGGGCAGGCCGGAGCGGATGTCGATCTTGATGGCGGGGTCGGAGTAGGGGCCTGAACAGTCATAAACGTAGATCGGCGGGTTCTTTTCACCACCGAAGGCGGTTGGCGTGTCGTCCTGCGAAATTTTGCGCATCGGGACGCGGATGTCCGGACGGGAACCTTCGATGTAAACCTTGCGGGAATTGGGCAGCGGCTGGACTGCGGCCGCGTCGACGTGGGCGTTGGCGGCGAGAAACTGTTCGGTGGCGTTCATGGATATTCCTTGCGTGGATGCAGCGGGGTAAGACGGGCAAGGAGCAACAAAGTTCGTTTCCCTACGACGGCATGACCCGGTCAGGTTCGAAGGGTGATTCTCAGCCCGAATCGAGTCGGGCACCCCTAACGAGAGGCTGCAAGTTACTGGAAATACAGGCAAAATGCAAGGAATGACAAAATGCACTCAAGATTTCTCGAAGCCAGCCGAAATATCATCGACAAGCGCCAGAATTCAAAGAGAAAACGAGGAACCAAGATGCGCCGATTGATGATCGCCAGCCTGCTGCTTGCCCTGCCTTTCGGTGCTGTCGCCGCGCCCGCCTGGCAAACCATTTCAGCCGAACCGGGCAAACGTATTGAACTCAACCGGACCAGCCTGAAACGTGACGGCAATATCGTTGAGGCCCAAGGACGCGTCGTACTCGAAAAAGAACTGGTGGATGGCCGCACCGGCGCCCCCTACCGCGTCATTGAGGCATTTACCCGCTACGACTGCTCGACGCGTAGCGCCAACACGATCAAGCGCATTTTCAAGAAAAATGAAACCGACGTTGTCCGCGAAGAAGACATCAAGGGCACCGACCTGCCGGTGCGCACCGGCACGCTGGACGACAAGGTGCTGCGCGAAGTTTGTCGCCCGCCCAAGGAAGGCGCCGGCGAAATCGCCCAAAAGGCCAATGAGGCAGCCGGCCAGCTAAAAGCGGCCAACGAGGCGATGCTCAAGAAGGAAATGGCCAAGGCCGAAAAGCCCGAGGCCGTGAAAACCAGCGACGCATCGCATGGCGCCGCAGCCCCCCGGGAAAGTGCGATTCCGTCGATCAGGCCAAATCTCAGGGCGGCCATGGAAGGTGCCAAGGAAGCAGCGCCTCCGCCTCCTCCGCCTCCTCCTCCGCCTCCTCCTCCGCCTCCGGCCCCGGCCAAGGTGGCAGCGCCGAAGCCTGCGACCGTCATCGTTCACACCAGCCAGGCGCCTGCACCAAAACCGAAAAAATCGCCCAAGTCCGAAGGCTACATGCTGGAACTGGCCCACAGCGAACCGGCCGTGCAGCATGCGCACATCCACTGGGATTACGAAGGCGCCGGCGGCCCGGAAAACTGGGCCAAGCTCGACCAGAAAAACAAGGTTTGCGCCATTGGCCAGCGGCAGTCGCCGATCGACATCAAGGATGGCATCAAGGTCGATCTGGAACCGATCAAGTTCAATTACCAGCCATCGACCTTCCGCATCATCGACAACGGCCACACGGTTCAGGTCGAAATCGGCGAGAGCTCGATTTCGCTGACCGGCAAGACCTACGAACTGGTCCAGTTCCATTTCCATCGCCCGTCGGAAGAAAAGGTCAATGGCCAGCGCTTCGACATGGTCGCCCACCTCGTGCACAAGGCCGACGATGGCCAGCTCGCCGTTGTCGCCGTGCTGCTCGAACGCGGCACGGAAAACGCTTTCATCCAGACGCTATGGAACAACATGCCGCTGGAAAAGAACCTGCCAGTGGCGCCACCGACTACCACGATCGACCTCAACACCCTGCTGCCGACCGCCCGCAACTACTACACTTACATGGGTTCGCTGACTACGCCGCCCTGTTCCGAAGGCGTGCTGTGGCTGGTCATGAAGCAGCCGGTGCAGGTTTCGGCTGACCAGATCAATATTTTCAGCCGGCTCTACAAGAACAACGCCCGGCCCATCCAGCCCTCGGGCGGTCGCCTGATCAAGGAAGGTCGTTGACCGGAAAGCAGCCACGATGGTAACTTAATGACCAACGAGTCATTAAGTTACCATGTCTGCCACCCCCCCTCCCCGCAAGCGACGCAAGGAAGCCCGCCCCTCCGAACTTCTCGAAGCGGCGCTTCATCTGTTCGTCGACAAAGGCTTCGCCGCCACCCGTCTGGAAGATGTCGCTGCGCGCGCCGGCGTTTCGAAAGGAACGCTGTATCTCTATTACGAGAACAAGGATGCGCTGTTCAAGGCGGTGATTCAGGAGGGGATCATCCCGGTCATTGCCGAAAACGAGGCGATCGCGGCCAAACATAGTGGCTGCAGCTTTGAACTGCTCGAACTCCTGCTCCAGAATTGGTGGACAAAAATCGGCCAGACCGCTTTTGCCGGCATCCCCAAGCTGATGGTGGCTGAGGCACGAAATTTCCCCGAACTGGCCAGCTACTACTACGAAAACGTCATCAGTCGCGGCCGGGCACTGGTCGCCAGCGCCCTGCGCCGTGGCATGGACAGCGGCGAATTCCGCAGCATGGACGTCGAAACCACCGTCGACGTGGTCATCGCCCCCATTCTGATGCTGCTGATCTGGCGCTATTCGATGAGTTGCTGCCAAACCGCCGAGAGCGATCCGCAGACCTATTTGGGCATACATATGGACCTGCTGCGCCAGGGTTTGCGCAAGCCGGAAAAAGAGAGTCAGGTATAATTTTGATTTGTCGGAATCGATATATTAGCCTGTGCTAATATTCAGTCTGCGGAGACCCACCAATGAACATCGAGCAAGCGCGCTTCAACATGATCGAACAGCAGATCCGTCCCTGGGATGTTCTGGATCCGCAGGTTCTCGACCTCCTCTTTGTCGTCAAGCGCGAGGATTTTGCTCCTCCGGCCTATCGCAACCTGGCTTTTGCCGACATGGAAATCCCGCTCGGCAACGGCCAGATGATGCTGGCGCCGAAGATCGAAGCCAAGATGCTGCAGGAACTGGGCCTCAAGAATACCGACCGGGTTCTTGAAATCGGCACCGGCAGCGGCTACATGGCCGCCCTGCTGGCCGCCCGCGCCGAGCACGTGGTGACCGTTGAAAGCCGCCCGGCGCTGGTCGATATTGCCAAACAGAATCTCGAGCGCGCCGGTGTCGCCAACGTCACCGTCGAACTTGGCGACGGCGCCAATGGCTGGGTCCAGCGCGGCCCCTACGACGCCATCGTCGTTTCCGGCTCCCTCCCGGCCGTCCCCGCTGCCCTGCTCAAGCAACTGCGTGTCGGCGGCCGGCTGGCTGTCGTCGTCGGCGAAGCCCCGGTCATGGAAGCCCAGTTGATCACCTGCACGGCCGACGGCATCTACAACACGGTCAACCTGTTCGAAACGGTCATTCCGGCGCTCGACGGCATCACCGCCAAGGATAGTTTCTCGTTCTGATGCAACAGGTTCGCGCCCAACAACTTGCCGAATGGCTGGCCGACGAAAGCCGGCCCAGCCCCGTTCTGCTCGACGTGCGCGAACCCTGGGAAATTGAGCTTTGCCAGCTGGCAGGATCGCAGAATATTCCCATGCATCTGGTGCCGGTCCGTTGCGACGAAATCGACCCCGGGCAGGACGTCGTCGTCATCTGCCATCACGGTGGCCGCAGCATGCAGGTCGCCATGTTCCTCGAGCGCAAGGGCTACGGCGCGGTCTATAACCTGATGGGCGGCGTCGAGGCATGGGCCGGCGAAGTCGATTCCAGCATGCGTCGTTATTGAGGTTGGCATGAAAAAAATCGCCTGGTTGCTCGTCTCTCCGCTGCTCGCCTCCCCGCTGTTTGCTGCCGACCTCATGCAGGTCTATCGCGATGCCCAGGACAACGACCCGACCTTTGCCGCGGCTCGGGCAACGCTCGAGGCCGGTCGCGAAAAAGCACCGCAGGGCCTGGCCGGCCTGTTGCCCAGCCTGACGCTGTCGGGCAATACGGTGTGGAACAAGAACGAGATTTCGGCCCATAACGGCCCGACACTCTCCAAGCCGCAATTCAACTCCAACGGCTACCAGCTAACCCTGTCGCAGCCCTTGTTCCGCTGGCAGAACTGGGTTTCCTACGACCAGTCCAAACTGCAGGTGGCACAGGCCGAGGCCAATTTCGTTCAGGCTCGCCAGGATCTGATCCTGCGCGTGGCGCAAGCCTATTTCGATGCGATCTACGCCGTCGAAAATCTCAAGGCCGTGCGCGCCAACAAGACGGCCGTCGCCCGGCAACTGGAGTCGGCCAAGAAGAATTTCGAGATCGGCACCGCGACCATCACCGATTCGCACGAAGCACAGGCCCGCTACGATCTGGCCTCGGCTCAGGAGATCGCCGCTGAAAGCGATTTCGAGATCAAGCAACATGCCTTGCAGTCGATTATCGGCAAGATGCCGGGCAATCTGGCGACGACGCACAAGGAGGCCAAACTGACCATGCCGCAGCCCAGCGACATGAGCCAGTGGGTTGCTGCCGCCGAGAAGGACAGCATTCCCGTGCAGGTCCAGCAGGCCGTTGCCGACATCGCGGCACGCGAAGTAGACAAGCAGCGCGCCGGCCACTACCCGACGCTTGATCTGGTGGCCAATCAGGGTCATTCGAAGTCTTACGGTTTCATTTCTGGCGTTGGGCAGACCCCATTTGAAACCGATTACACCAACATCGGCCTGCAACTCAACGTCCCGCTTTTTCAAGGGGGCCTGACCGTTTCGCGCCAGCGCGAGGCGGCCGCCAACCGCACAGCGGCGCAATCCGGCCTTGATGCCGCCCGCCGTAGCGCCGCGCAGTCGGCGCGCCAGTATTATCTCGGTGTTACCAATGGCCTGGCTCAGGTCAAGGCCCTGAAGGCCGCACTGGTGTCGTCGCAATCGGCCCTCGAATCGAACAAGCTGGGTTACGAAGTCGGCGTGCGCATCAATATCGACGTCCTGAACGCCGAAAACCAGGTCTATGTCACGCGACGCGATCTGGTCAGGGTCACGCTCGACACGCTGCTGTCGCAACTGCGCTTGAAGGCGGCAACGGGTTCCTTGGGCGAAGACGACGTCGCCCAGATCAACGCACTGCTCGATCCGTCCAGCGCGCTATAAGCGCCAGCATCCGCCCAGCCGCGCCCTGATGGGCGCGGGCGAACAATCCCGCCGCTGCCCGCATTTCAGCCAATTTCATTTTTTGACCAAAAATCCGGTTGACCGTGGCAGCCAGCATTTCCGGGTTGTCCACACGCAGCGCGGCACCGGCCGCAATCGCATCCTCGGTCGCCTGCTTGAAATTGAAGGTATGCGGCCCGACGACGACCGGACAGTCGCAAGCCGCTGCCTCGATCAGATTCTGTCCGCCGAGCGGCAGCAGACTGCCGCCGATGAAGGCCAGATCGGCCAGCGCAAAATAAGCTGCCATTTCGCCCATGCTGTCGCCAAGCCAGACCTGTGTGTCGGCCGCCGGCAGGCTTTGGCTACGCCTGACAGAACGCAAGCCCTGCTGCTCCAGCAAGCCGGCCACTTCGTCGAAACGCTGCGGATGACGCGGCACGAGCACGAGCAAGGCATCGGGAATGGCCACCTTGTGCCATGCCTCAAGCACCAGCGGCTCCTCGCCTTCACGCGTGCTGGCGGCCAGCCAGACCGGTCGCTGGCCGATCACTGCCCGCCATTCGTGGCCGAGGGCGAGTTTGTCGGCGGGCGGGGTGACATCGAATTTGAGGTTGCCGCAGACCTCGACGGCGGTCGCGCCCAATTCTGCAATCCGTTCGGCATCACCGGCCGTTTGTGCGGCGACGCCGGCCAGCGCCGAAAAAGCCGGCCCGGCCAAGGCCGAAAATCGCCCGTAACCACGAGCTGAACGTACGGAAAGCCGCGCATTGGCGAGGAAAATCGGCACTTTGCGGCGCTTGCCGGTCGCCAGCAGATTGGGCCAGATTTCCGTTTCCATGAGCACGCCGAAAGCCGGCGAAAAATGGCGGAAGAAACGGTCGGTCGCGCCCGGGTAATCGTAGGGCAGATAGGCTTGAATAACCCTGCCGCCATAAACCTGCTGCCCGGCATCGCGGCCGGTCGGCGTCATGCCGGTAAGCAGGATGCGATGCTCCGGCCAGCGCGCCTGCAAGCCTTCGATCAGCGGCTGGGCGGCGCGGGTTTCACCGACCGAGACGGCGTGCACCCAGATCAGCTTTGCCGGCACCGGCTGGCGATAAAAACCGTAGCGCTCGCCGAGATGCTGGAGATATTCCGGCTGCTTGCGGCTGCGCCAGAGCAGGCGGAGCCAGATCAGCGGCGTGATCAGGTAAAGCAGCAGTGAATAGAAGAAACGCAGCATCAGGCGAGTGCCGACTGCAATTCGGCGAGGACGGCAGCCGGCGATGGAATCAGCTCCTTGCCGCCCAGATTGCGGTGAAAACCGACGCCAAGGACGCCAGTCAGGCCGGGATCGGTCGCCGTGTACAGCGCAACGGTCGGCACCTTGAGGGCAACGGCGAGATGGGTCAGGCCGGTATCGACACCGACTGCGGCGCGTCCGCCAGCGAGCAGGGCGGCCAGATCGGGGATGTTCATGGCCGGCGCTGCCATGGCACCGGGAATCCCTGCCGCCAGCCGATTCGCCCGCTCGCGTTCGATCGGGCTGCCGCCGGGCAGAACCGCACTGATTCCCTGTGCATTCAGTTGCTGCCCCAAGGCCAGCCAGTTCGCTTCCGGCCACAGCTTGTCGTCACGACTGGTGGCGGTCAGGAAGACGACATAGGGTCGATGCGGTAGCCAGGCGAATCCGGCTGGCGCCGCTTCGATACCGTAATCGGGCTCGCCATCAGTTGAATAGCCCAGCGCGGCAGCGGCCAGCCGGCGGTTGCGGACGACGGCGTGCAGTTCGCGGGAAACGCTGAATTTCCGGTCGTAAAATCGGGCGGCCATCGGTTCGCGCGCCGAATCGGCGGCATAACCCAGCACCGGGCCATGGGCCTGACTGGCCATCAGCGCACTTTTGAGCAAGCCCTGAGTGTCCACAACGGCATCGTAAGACACTGCCTGCAAGCCACGACGAAATTCGGCAATCTCCCGCCAAGTGGCCGCCTTGAAAATATTTTTGCGCCAGCGCCGGATGGCGACCGGAATGATCTTGCCAACCTCGGGATGCAGGCGCGGAATGGCGGCGAAACTCTCTTCCACGCACCAGTCGACCACAGCATCCGGAAATTGCCGCCGGATGTCGCTGACCACGGGCAGGTTATGGATAACGTCGCCGAGCGAGGAAGTTTTCACGATCAAAATGCGCATCGACGGATAAAATCACGATTTTCGAAGCCGGAATTATAAATGCCGGCATGCCTCAGCCACTTTCAATTGCGCGCTGCCGACTGAATATGCGCAAGTGTCATAATTTTGATGCTGTACTGCGATAAAATCTGGCCACTTTTCTTCAGGGCAATTCCGTGAAAATTCTTGTTACCGGCGCCGCCGGATTTATCGGTTCAACCGCCTCACTGCGCCTGCTGGCGCGCGGCGACGAAGTGGTCGGTCTCGACAACCTGAACGATTACTACGAAGTCTCGCTCAAGGAAAATCGCCTCAAACGTCTGACGTCGCATTCGAATTTCCGCTTCGTCAAGCTCGACGTGGCCGACCGCGCCGGCATGGACAAGTTGTTCGCCGACGAGAAATTCGACAAGGTCATCCACCTGGCTGCCCAGGCCGGCGTTCGCTACTCGCTGCAAAATCCGCACGCCTATATCGAGAGCAACATCGTCGGCTTCACCAACATTCTCGAAGGCTGCCGGCACCACAAGGTGCAGCATCTGGTCTATGCCTCGAGCTCCAGCGTCTATGGCGGCAACACCAGGATGCCGTTCTCCGAGCACGACAGCGTCGATCACCCGGTCAGCCTGTACGCCGCGACCAAGAAGGCCAACGAGCTGATGGCGCACACTTACAGCCACCTCTACGGCCTGCCGACCACCGGCCTGCGCTTCTTCACGGTCTATGGCCCATGGGGCCGGCCGGACATGGCGCTTTTCCTGTTCACCAAGGCCATTCTTGAAGGTCGGCCCATCGACGTCTTCAACTTCGGCAACATGCAGCGCGATTTCACCTACGTCGATGACATCGTCGAGGGCGTCATCCGCGTGCTCGACAAGAATGCTGCGGTCAACGCGGAATATGACGCGATTTCCGCCGATCCGGCGACCAGCAACGCGCCTTACCGCGTCTTCAACATCGGCAACAACAACCCGGTGCAATTGCTCGACTTCATCGGCGCCATCGAAAATGCCCTCGGCCAGAAGGCTGAAAAGCGCCTGTTGCCGTTGCAGGATGGCGACGTTCCGGCCACCTACGCCAACACCGATCTACTCAATGACTGGGTTGGTTTCGTCCCGGGCACGCCGGTCCAGGAAGGCGTCAATCGTTTCATCGCGTGGTATCGTGAGTACTACCGTATCTAGTTGCTGGTCATTAGTTATTAGCAAGCCCTTCCTCCAACCTCTAACTACTAGAAACCAACTACTAATATGTGTGGCATCGTTGCGGCAGCAGCCGGCAAGAACATCGTTCCCGTCCTCGTCGAAGGCTTGAAGAAACTGGAATATCGGGGCTATGATTCGGCCGGTCTGGCCGTCATCGCCGGCAACGGCATCGAGCGCGTCCGCTCGGTCGGTCGTGTCGCCGAACTGGAAGCCGCCTCGGCCGACACCCAAGCCGCCACCGGCATCGCCCACACCCGCTGGGCCACCCACGGGGTGCCCTGCGAACGCAACGCCCACCCGCACGTTTCCGGCAGCATCGCCGTCGTCCATAACGGCATCATCGAGAACTACGAATCCCTGCGCAACGAGCTGACCGCCCAGGGCTACGTCTTCACCTCGGACACCGATACCGAAAGCATCGCCCACCTCGTGCAGGCTACGCTGAAGACCGAGCCGGATCTGCTCAAGGCCGTGCAGATCGCCTGCCAGCGCCTGGTCGGCGCCTTCGCCATTGCCGTCATCGACCACAACCAGCCGGGCAAGGTCATTGTCGCCCGCGAAGGCTCGCCGCTGCTGCTCGGCGTTTCCGACAGCGGCAATTACGCCGCCTCGGATGCCTCAGCCCTGCTCCAAGTCACCCGCAACATGGTCTATCTGGAAAATGGTGATATCGCCGAGTTGACCGCAGCCAAGGTCCGGATCACCCGCCTCGACGGCACACCGGTCCAGCGCCCGGTGCATGTTTCCCAGCTCTCGGCCGCCGCCGTCGAGCTTGGCAATTACCAGCACTACATGCAGAAGGAAATCTTCGAGCAACCGGAAGCGCTGGCCAATACGCTGGAAATCGTTGGTGGCAGCAAAACCATCCAACCGGGCATTTTCGGCGCCGAAGCCGGTAACTTGCTGGCCGATGTCGACGCTATCCTGATTCTGGCCTGTGGCACCAGCAGCCATTCCGGCTTCACCGCCCGCTACTGGCTGGAGCGCATCGCCGGCGTGCCATGCAATGTCGAAATCGCCAGCGAATATCGTTACCGTACTTCGGTACCCAACCCGCGCCAGCTCATCGTCGCCATCTCGCAATCCGGCGAAACGGCCGATACGCTGGCCGCCCTGCGTCACGCCAAGTCGCTCGGCCAGACCAAGACACTGGCCATCTGCAACGTCCCGGAATCGGCCATCGTCCGTGAATGCGCCCTGCGCTTCATCACCCGTGCCGGTCCGGAAATCGGCGTCGCCTCGACCAAGGCCTTCACCACCCAGCTCGCCGCGCTCTTCCTGCTGACGCTGGTCGCCGCCAAGGTCAAGGGCCGCCTGAGCGAGGAACAGGAAGCCACCTACATTCACCAGCTACGCCACCTGCCGGTCGCCGTCAACAAGGTGCTCGAGCTCGAAGACGAGATCAAGGCCTGGGCCCAGCGCTTTGCCGACAAGCATCACGCCCTGTTTCTCGGGCGCGGCCGCCACTACCCGATCGCCATGGAAGGCGCGCTCAAGCTCAAGGAAATTTCCTACATCCACGCCGAAGCCTACCCGGCCGGCGAACTCAAGCACGGGCCGCTGGCCCTTGTTGATGCAGACATGCCGGTCATTTCCATCGCGCCGAACGACCAGTTGCTCGACAAGCTCAAATCGAATCTCAAGGAAGTCCAGGCGCGCGGCGGTGAACTCTACGTCTTCGCCGATGCCGACTCGGAAATTCCGGAATCGGACGGTGTGCACATCCTGCGCCTGCCCGAGCACTATGGCGAACTGTCGCCGATCCTCCACGTCATTCCGCTGCAACTGCTGTCCTACCACGTGGCGCTGGTCAAGGGGACGGACGTTGACAAGCCGCGCAATCTCGCAAAGTCTGTGACAGTCGAATGATGGCTGAGTACAAGACTCCGTCGCGCGGTTTGCAGCGCAGGCTAACCCGGCATTGCCGGGTTAAGGCCACGGCAGTGGCCGGCCGAAGCTACAAGCCACGAAATCTGGCGAAGTCGGTGACGGTCGAATAGCCAAAGCGGACATTTCAATTTTGGCCATTTTTTCCGGTTGACCGTAGCAGTGAGCACCTACGCCATCGGCGACATCCAGGGTTGCTACGACTCGCTCCAGCGACTTCTCGAGCGTTGCGCCTTCGACCCGGCCAGCGACCGCCTGTGGCTGGTCGGCGATCTGGTCAACCGCGGCCCGCATTCGCTGGAAACGCTGCGCCTGATCAAGTCCCTGGGGCAGGCAGCCATCACCGTGCTCGGCAATCATGATCTCTACCTGCTGATGGTCGCCGAGGGTGGTGCCAAGTTTCGCGGCAAGGACGACACGCTGCAGGATATCCTCGACGCCCCGGACTGCGATGAACTGCTAGCCTGGCTACGTCATCAGCCGATCTGCCACACCGAGGGTGAATACTGCCTGGTCCACGCCGGCTTGCTGCCGCAATGGACGGCCACCCGTGCCCGCGAGCTGGCGCGCGAGGTCGAAGCCGCACTGCAGGGCCCGAATTTCCGCGAATTCATCCTCAACCTCTGGGGCAGCGAACCGGCTGGCTGGTCGGACAAGCTGAGTGGCTGGCCCAGGCTGCGCGTCATCGTCAATGCCATGACCCGCATGCGCTTCTGCACGCCGGATGGCGTCATGGAATTCAAGGTCAAGGGCAAGCTGGTCAACGCCCCGGCCGGTCACATCCCCTGGTTCGACCTGCCGAACCGGAAAAGCGCCGACGCCGTGCTGGTCACCGGGCACTGGTCGGCACTCGGCCTGAAAGTCACGCCGAATCTGCTGGCGCTCGATTCGGGCTGCCTGTGGGGAGGCCACCTGACCGCTGTCCGGCTCGAAGACCGGCAGGTGTTTCAGGTGGATTGCTCACCAGCGGAAGTCCAGCCGCCAAAGCGATAGCCTCGCGCGCCTCGGTCGCCACCTGCTTGCGATCTTCGCCATTCAAGCCACGGACCGGCGTGGTTACCAGACGGGCAATCAGGCGTTTTCGGCCAAGGATGGCCGCCGTGCATTGCCCCATTGAAATATCGCCGTCGTAACGCGGCGCCAGACTACGCTGACCATCGAGTTCCCAATACGAGATCGCCACCGGCAACACCGGCCGCCCGGCGGTCAGCGCCGGTTGAATCAGCGCGGCATGAAAATGCAGCAGGCTGCGACCATCGGTCGTCGTTCCTTCAGGAAAAACAGCAACATGCCTTCCCTTGTCCAGAATGTCGGCCACCTGTTGGTTGATCACCTTCGCGTGCCCACGGCTGCCGCGACGCAAAAATATCGTGTCGTTCTTCGCCGCCAGCCAGCCGATCAGTGGCCAGTGCCGGACTTCTTCCTTCGAGACGAAGGCCGCTGGCAGCGCCGAGTTGATGACGTAGATATCGATCCACGAAATGTGATTGGCGACCAGCAAGGCACCCGGCACTGCATGCGTCAGATCGGCCTCGACCTCGACGCCGAGCGCGTCGAGCAAGGCAGCCGCCCAGCTAGCCTTGAGCGCCAGGCGCTTGCGCTCGCTGCACAGCGGGAAGACGCACAGCGAAAAAAGCACCCCGCTGATCACCAGCAGGGTGATACGAAGTATCCGGAAAGCGCGAATCGCTAAATTGCTCTGGCTCAGTCTTCTTATCCCAGGTAGTGCTTGGCGTAACGGCCGGAAACCTTGGCCATGGGCATCAGAATCGGCAGGTCAGCCGTGTTGAAATCAGGGTCCCAGGCCGGTTCACCACAAATCCATGCCCCGGCACGCAGGTAGCCCTTGATCAAGGGCGGCGTTTCGGCCGGCAAATCCTGCTGCAGGGCAGCCAGGGGCAGCGGGCAGCGCGGAAAAACGCGATACTCCTGCGGCCCGAGGTGATCGGCAGCCAGACGATTATACAAGCTGGCTGCCGCATGGCCGCCATCGGCCATGCTGATCGAGGCGCAGCCCATCAGGTAGTCGTAGCTGTGCTCGATCATGAAATTAGCCAGGCCCGACCAGAGCAGGGTGATCGTCGCGCCGGTCCGGTAATCCGGATGAACGCAGGAACGGCCGATTTCGACCAGGCGCGAGCGCAGATGCTGCAGGCGGGTCAGGTCGAATTCGTTTTCGGAGTAGTAACCGACCTGACGGGCATTTTCCGGCGTCAGGATGCGGTAGGTACCAACGATCTCGCTGGTCTGCGTATCGCGCACGACGAGATGCTGACAATACGGGTCGTAAATATCGTGGTCGACACCGGGAATGCGGCTCGGCAGGTTGGCGCCCATTTCACCGGCAAAGACGCGATAGCGCAGGCGCTGCGCGTCGAGGATATCGCTCTGGGTGCGGGCAAAGCCGACAGCCAGACTCTTCTTTTCGGGACGGCTGCGACCAGCCACCTTATGGATATTTTCCATCTTTGTTCTCCTTGTATTCGTGGAGAACAAGTCTGGACGAGCGTTGTTACATGCACTTTGCCCGAAGATGACAGCGATATTTCACGCCAATCGGATTACCAGGGCAACGCGCCGAAGGCTTTGCGATAACGCTCGGCGATTTCTTCACGGCTCGGCTGGTGGTTCTGGCCACCGCGATGAGCGATCTTGATGGCGCCCATCACCGCGGCCAGACGGCCCGTCGTCAGCCAGTCAAAACCGTTGGCGATACCGTACAGCAGGCCCGAACGATAGGCGTCGCCACAACCGGTCGGATCGAGGATTTCATCAGCTACAACGCAGGGAATTTCGTGACGCACGCCATCGGCGTAGATTTCCGAACCTTCGCCAGCGCGCGTCACGATCAGTGCCTTGAGGCTGCCGGCCAGTTGCTCCAGGCTACGCCCGGTGCGGTCACAGAGCAGCCTGGCTTCGTAATCATTGAAACAGGCGTAATCGGCCAGTTCGATGAAATCGAGCAGTTCGTCACCACTGAACATCGGCAGGCCCTGACCCGGATCGAAGATGAACGGGACGCTGGCATCGGCGAAGTCACGGGCGTGCTGCATCATGCCCTCGCGGCCGTCCGGGGCGACGATGCCGAGCCTGGCATTGGCCTTCTCGACCTTGTTGAGGTGCGAAAAGCTCATGGCGCCAGGGTGGAAGGCGGTAATCTGATTATCGTCGAGGTCAGTCGTGATGAAGGCCTGCGCCGTGAAGCTGCCGCTGATCTGACGGACATGGGTGCGCGCCAGGCCCAGCCTGTCGAGGCGATCGAGATAAGGCGCAGCGTCGTCACCAACCGTGGCCATGATCATCGGCTCGCCGCCGAGCAACATGAGGTTGTAGGCGATATTGCCGGCACAGCCGCCGAATTCGCGACGCATCTCGGGCACTAGAAAGGCGACGTTCAGGATATGAATCTGCTCAGGCAGGATGTGATTCTTGAAACGGTCCGGAAAGACCATGATGTTGTCGAAGGCCAGCGAACCGCAAATAAGTGTTGTCATGTCAGGTCAGGGATAAAAGATGTAAAGACGGTAACCGGAGGCGCCGCTCTCCTTCGCCTCGATCCAGAGCTTGACGGCCATTTCGCCGTTGGCCGGAAAGGTGTTGGAGGTCGTGCCAGGCGGCAGATAATCGGCGGCAAACATGACGCGTCGGGAAACCACGGTATCGTTGGTATCGGTCAGGCTCAATTCCAGTGCCGGCCAGGCTTGTGCATAGTCGGCCCGATTTTTCAGCGTGGCTTGCAGCACGAACAGGCCGCGGGCGTTATCAGATTGCAGATCGGACGTTTCAATCGAAACCAGCGCTGCATTCCGTGGCAAAGGAATATCCACCGCAGCAAGTTCGTACAGCCCAACGACGCCGGGGAAACGCAGCACGACATCGGTGCGGAAGTAGTAAAGCAATTGGCCGAGCAGGCCGACCAGCAGCAAAATCGCGACGAGAACGAAGGGCCAGACCGCCCGGTGATTCGATTCGCTCTCGAAACCGCCCAAACCATCACTGGCCAGCGTTCCGGCCGACCAGCGGTTGAACGAGCCCGAGTCGATCAGTTCGCGCGCGGCAACCAGCCCGGCCTGACGTGCTGCCTGCGTCGACTCCTCGGACGACTCGACAAGTGGCTCTTCAAGCGGCACCTGAATCGGCTCGGCTTCAACAGCCAGCAGCGCCTCGGACTGTTCAGCGTCAACGGGTGGAATATCCTCCGGCGCGGCATCGACCGGTTGTTCGAACTCTTCCGTTATTGGCGGCTCGACAAAAGGCTCTTCAGCCGTTTCCGGCGGCAAATCTCCGGCCCAATCAGCAACCACCGCTTCCGGTTCGACGTCCGGTTCAATTTCCGGCGCCTCGATTTCCGGCGCCTCGAAAGACGCATCAGACTCAGGGGAAGCTGGTTCATCTTGCGGAACAGCCTCCTCGACACCCGGCGTCTCGATCAAGGGCTCGTGCGCCTCGCTGACCAGTTCGTCAAAGGCGTTGAAGACGGCCTGGCAGTTACCGCAACGAACCTTTCCCGCTCTCAGGCGCAACTGCTCGGACGTCACACGGAAAACCGTGGTACAGGCCGGACAGCGCGTCCGCATCAAGGTTTGATTCCTTCCAGACACACCCAGTCTTCGCGCTTATCGGCGACCTGCATCGGTAGCCACTGGGCGTAGATGGCGATGATTTCTTCCGCCTGTTCGCGCAGGATGCCGGACAGCGCCAGACGTCCGCCGGAACGGACATGCACGCAAATGGCCGGCGCCAGGACGCGCAGCGGATTGGACAGGATATTGGCCACGACAACATCATACTCGCCGGCGACCGGCATGGCCGAATCGGCAAACAAGGCAATCACGCCATTGCGCTCGGCATTCGAGCGGGCCGCGTCGACGGCCAGCGGATCGATATCGACGCCAGCGACGCGGCCAGCGCCCAGACGGGCAGCGGCAATGGCCAGAATGCCGGAACCGCAGCCATAGTCGAGCACGGTGCAGCCTTCGGAGACATTGCGCTCCAGCCACTCCAGGCAGAGCCGGGTGGTCGGATGCGAGCCGGTGCCGAAGGCCATGCCCGGGTCGAGTATCAGATTGACTGCCGCCGGGTCCGGCGTTTCGTGCCATGAGGGCACGATCCACAGGCGCTCCGAAACGCGGATCGGGTCAAACTGGGACTGGGTCAGTTGCACCCAGTTCTGTTCTTCCACAGCTTCGACCGTATAGGCCGGGACTTCACTCAGGCCAATGGCCGCCGTTGCCTCGGCGAGCAGGACATCAATATCGGCGTCCGGTTCAAGCAGGGCGACGATGCGCGAATGCGTCCAGCCCGAGTTCGGCACCGAACCCGGTTCGCCAAACAGCGGTTGCTCGTCCGGCGTGCCCGCATCGGCATCCTCGATACTAGCCGACAGCGCGCCTGCTTCAAGCAGGGCGTCGCAAATCGGTTCGGCATGCGCCGCATCGGTCAGGAAACTGAGGCTTTGCCAAGCCATGACCTAAAGCTTCACTTCGCCCTTGTCGGCGAGTTTCTGTTCAAGGTAATGAATGCTCGTGCCGCCTTCGACGAAACGGGCGTCCTGCATCAGTTCCTGATGCAGCGGGATATTGGTCTTGATGCCCTGGATGCTCATTTCGGACAAGGCGATACGCATGCGACGGATGGCCTGATCGCGGGTGTCACCGTAGGCGATGACCTTGGCAACCATCGAGTCATAATGCGACGGCACGGTATAGCCCTGATAAATGTGCGTATCGACGCGGATTCCGGGGCCGCCGGGCGGGTGATAAAACTCGATCTTGCCGGGACAGGGGACGAACGTGAAGGGATCTTCGGCGTTGATGCGGCATTCGATGGCATGGCCGCGGAAGACGATGTCCTTCTGCTTGTAGCGCAGCTTCTCGCCGGCAGCGACACGAATCTGCTCCTGGACGATATCGACGCCGGTAATCATTTCGGTCACCGGATGCTCGACCTGAACGCGCGTGTTCATTTCGATGAAATAGAACTCGTTATTTTCGTAGAGGAACTCGAAAGTACCGGCGCCACGGTAACCGATCTTGCGGCAGGCTTCGGCGCAACGTTCACCGATGCGGGCGATCAGACGGGCCGGAATGTGCGGCGCCGGGGCCTCTTCGATCACCTTCTGGTGACGGCGCTGCATCGAGCAGTCGCGCTCGCCGAGGTAAATCGCGTTCTTGTACTCGTCGGCCAGGACCTGGATTTCCACGTGACGCGGGTTTTCCAGATACTTTTCCATGTACACCGCAGGATTGTTGAAGAAGCTGCCAGCTTCCTGCCTGGTCATCCCCACGGCATTGACCAGCGCCGCCTCGGTGTGCACGACGCGCATGCCGCGACCACCGCCGCCACCAGCGGCCTTGATGATCACCGGATAGCCGACGGCACGGGCAATCTTGACGATTTCCTTCGGGTCATCCGGCAACTCGCCCTCGGAGCCTGGCACGCAAGGCACCATGGCTTCCTTCATCGCATTCTTGGCCGACACCTTGTCGCCCATCAGGCGAATCGTTTCAGCGCGCGGACCAATGAAGACGAAGCCCGAGGATTCAACCCGCTCGGCGAAGTCGGCGTTTTCCGACAGGAAGCCGTAACCCGGGTGAATCGCCTGGGCATCGGTCACTTCCGCCGCCGAAATGATGGCCGGAACGTTGAGGTAGCTCAGTGACGAGGAGGCGGGTCCGATACAGACCGACTCGTCAGCCAGCTTGACGTATTTCGCGTCACGATCGGCCTCGGAGTGCACAACCACGGTCTTGATGCCAAGCTCGCGGCAGGCGCGCTGTATGCGCAAGGCAATCTCACCACGGTTGGCGATAAGAATCTTTTCAAACATGGCCATATCAGCCAATCACGTAAAGCGGCTCACCGAACTCCACCGGCTCGCCATTCTCGACCAGGATGGCCTTGACCACACCCGAAGCATCGGACTCGATCTCGTTGAGCAACTTCATGGCCTCGATGATGCACAGGGTTTCGCCCTGCTTGACGGTCTGGCCGATCTGCACGAAGGCATCGGCGCCGGGCGACGGCGAGCGGTAGAAGGTGCCGACCATCGGCGACTTGACGATGTGGCCTTCCGGCAATTCGTCCTCGTCATCGAGGCTGACCGCAGAAGCGGCCGGCGCACCCGGTGCCATCTGGGGAGGCGGCGCATAGTATTGCTGGGGGGCAGCAGCAACGGTACCGTAATGCTTGGCGATGCGAACCTTTTCTTCGCCTTCCGTCACTTCCAGTTCGGAAATACCGGATTCCTGAACAAGGTCGATCAGTTTCTTGAGTTTACGCAGATCCATGGAGACTCCCTTCTGTGTTGCACCCGTTGGGCACAAGTATCCGGCCTGAACCGGACTATTCAATATGAAGCTTGTTAAGCAGATATTCGAGGGCCAGCAGGTAGCCCTCATGACCCAGCCCGCAGATGACGCCGACAGCCAGGTCCGAAAAATACGAGTGATGGCGGAACGGTTCCCGCGCATGCACATTGGAAAGATGCACTTCGACGAACGGAATCGCCACGGCCGCGATGGCATCGCGCAGGGCCACGCTGGTATGCGTGTACGCCGCCGGATTGATGATGATGGCGCGGACACCCTGTTCGCGAGCCGCATGGATGCGCTCGATGAGCGCGCCTTCGTGGTTGCTCTGGAACGCCTCCAGATCGACACCGGCCGTTTCGGCCATGCGCGCCAGCGACATGTTGATGTCCGACAGGGTTACCCGGCCGTAATGTTCGGGTTCACGTGTGCCAAGCAGGTTCAGATTCGGCCCGTGGATGACTAGGACACGAGGCTTTTCGACCGGCTTGGAAGCAGTTTTTCGCTTCGTCATAGCTACAAGTTTGCCGCAAATGGCTGCAACTTGTCCAGTCTATTCCTTTAGTAAGGCACGCAGGGCATCAGCCCGGATGCGCTCATGCGGTCGCCCATCGTGACGTTTGAGGCAGACGCGCTCCATGTTGGGCGGCATGATGATGAGGTCGGCGTCGGCCGTATCGGTTTCCATGCGTAGCACCGCCTCGACCCGTTCATTGCGAACCTCGACATGGGACGCATCGATTCCCCGATTGAGCAGGAATATCTCGACCTCCTTGGCGCTATCGGCAAACAGCTGAATGTCGATGCGCGAATGCTCGCCGGCCGTGCCATCGAGCACCGAACCGGTCAGATAGGGATTGAAGGCAGCCAGCAAATCGAGCAGTTCGAGCGCCGTGTGGCGCAATGCCGCGATCAGTTCCTCATGCTCCTCGCCCTGATAGAGGGTTCGATAGGCACGCAACTCGGCCTCGACCTCGGCATTGTCCGGGAAAGCCGAATTGTCGGGCAGGCCCAGCTGACGGGCCGCTTTCTTTTTGGCGTGGTGATAATCGGTAATGCCGTCCTCCGCCATCAGGCGGGCGGCGGCACTGGCGATGCTGGCCCGGGTACCGGGGCTCGTACGTTGCCGTTCATGACGGGTCATGGGGACTCGATCAAGGTAAAATCGCCCCCATTCTAACGGCTCGAACTGAAATGCACATTCACATTCTCGGCATCTGCGGCACTTTCATGGGCGGCGTCGCCCAACTGGCGGTCGATTCCGGCCACAAGGTCACGGGCTGCGACGCCAATGTCTATCCGCCGATGAGCGACCAGCTACGCGGCGCCGGTATCGAATTGATCGAAGGTTTTGGCGTTGAGCAACTCGCGCTCGCCCCCGATGTTTTCGTGATCGGCAACGCCATTTCACGCGGCAATCCGCTGCTCGAAGCCATTCTTGACCAGGGCCTGCCTTACGTTTCCGGGCCACAATGGCTGGCCGAAAATCTGCTGCAAGGCCGCTGGGTGCTCGGCGTCGCCGGCACGCACGGCAAGACGACGACGGCCTCGATGCTGGCCTGGATACTCGAGGCGTCCAACATGGACCCCGGCTTCCTGATCGGCGGCGTGCCGCTCAATTTTGGCGTCTCGGCCCGGCTCGGCGGCACGCCATTCTTCGTGATCGAAGCCGACGAATACGACACGGCGTTCTGCGACAAGCGTTCGAAGTTCGTCCATTACCACCCGCGGACGGCCGTTCTGAACAATCTTGAGTTCGATCACGCCGATATTTTCAGCGATCTGGCTGCCATCGAGACGCAATTTCACCATCTCATCCGCACCCTGCCCCAGTCCGGGCTAATCGTTTCCAATGCCGCAGAGGCCAGCCTCGACCGCGTGCTGCAGCGCGGTTGCTGGACGCCGGTCGAACGTTTCAACGACCCGGCCGGTTATCGCGTGACGGGTGACGACGCCCGCGGCGAATTGCTACTTCACTCACCCGACGGCAAGGTTCGGCGCACGGTCTGGGGGCTGTCCGGCGACCACAATCGGGCCAACGCCTGCGCCGCACTGCTCGCCGCCCGCCATGTCGGCGTGCCGCTCGACCAGGGTCTGGACGCGCTGTCGCGCTTCGAGAATGTCAAACGGCGCATGGAAATGCGCGGTGAAGTGCGCGGCGTGACGGTTTACGACGATTTTGCCCATCACCCGACGGCCATTGCGACGACGGTTGCCGGCCTGCGTCGCAAGGTCGGCAAGGCCCGCATTCTGGCCGTGCTCGAGCCGCGTTCGAACACGATGAAGCTGGGTACGATGAAAGCGCAGTTGCCGGACAGCCTGCGCGAAGTCGATCTGGCTTTCTGCTACGCCGGCAACCTGGGCTGGGATGCCCGTGAGGCGCTGGCGCCGATGGGCGAGCGTGCCATCGTTGAAGAAGACCTGGCCCGTCTGGTCGATCAGATCGTCATCGCCGCCCAGCCGGGCGACCACATCCTGGTCATGAGCAATGGCGGTTTTGGCGGCATTCACGGCAAGATACTGGCCGGTTTGACGGAGTAAGGCACTGGTTTGCCACCGCGGCCGCCACATTTCCACGGTCAACCGGGCTTGCTACGGTCAACCGTAAAAAAGGGCCAAAAATGAAAAAAGGCGCGGCGAGATAAGCCCTCCCGCGCCTTTTTACCGAATGGAGTTTAGCGCTCCATCGATTCCACGACAGCCAGCGCAGTCATGTTGACCAGGCGACGGACGGTGGCGGTCGAGGTCAGCACATGCACCGGACGGGCCACGCCGAGCAGGATGGGGCCAATGGTGACGCCTTCGCCACCGGTCATCTTGATCAAATTGTAGGAAATGTTGGCGGCGTCGATGTTGGGCATGACCAGCAGGTTGGCCTCGCCCTTGAGCGGCGAATCCGGGTTGGCAGCGCGGCGCAGATCTTCATTGAGCGCCGAGTCACCGTGCATTTCACCGTCAACTTCCAGTTCGCCAGCCGACATGGCCGAGACCAGCCCGGCCGCCATGCTCATCTTGCGCGCCGACTCGGAGTTGGCGGAGCCGAAATTGGAATGCGAGAGCAGCGCGACCTTCGGATGACTGCCGAAACGCTTGACCTGCTCGGCGGCCATCAGCGTCATTTCAGCGATTTCCTGGGCGTTCGGGTTTTCGTTCACATGCGTATCGCAGATGAACAGCGAACGGCCGGGCAGCATGAGGTAGTTCATCGCTGCCAGCGTGCTGACGCCGGTGCGCTTGCCGATGATCTGGCTGATCACGCCGAGGTGATGGCTGTACTGACCGGTCATGCCGCAGATCATGCCGTCGGCGTAGCCGAGCTTGAGCAGCATGGCGCCGATCACCGTCGGCTTGCGGCGCATGGCTTCCTTGGCGATGGCGGGGGTGATGCCCTGGCGCGCCATGGCCTTGTGGTAGGCGGTCCAGCATTCGCGATAACGCTCGTCCGATTCCGGATTGACGACGTCGAAATCGACACCCGGCTGGATACGCAGCTTGGCCTTTTCGAGGCGATGCGCGATCACTTCCGGACGACCGATCAGGATCGGGCGGGCGAACTTTTCCTCGATCACCACCTGGGCAGCGCGCAGGACGCGTTCATCTTCACCTTCGGCGAAGATGATGCGCTTGCCCTTGGCCTGACGGGCGGCCTGGAAGATGGCGCGCATGCCGACGCCGGTGTGATAGACGAATTCGGACAGCTTGGCGCGGTAGGCGGCCCAGTCGGTAATCGGACGGGTGGCGACGCCCGAATCCATGGCAGCTTGGGCAACAGCCGGCGCGATCTTGACGATCAGGCGCGGATCGAAAGGCTTCGGGATCAGATATTCCGGGCCAAAGGACAAGTCAGCACCCGGGTAGGCCATGGCCACTTCGTCGGTCACTTCGGCTTCGGCCAGTTCGGCGATGGCGCGCACGGAAGCCATCTTCATTTCTTCCGTAATGCGCGTGGCGCCAACGTCGAGCGCGCCGCGGAAAATGAACGGGAAGCACAGGACGTTATTGACCTGGTTCACGTAGTCGGAACGGCCGGTCGCGATGATCGCATCCGGGCGGACTTCCTTGACCAACTCCGGCATGATTTCCGGGGTCGGGTTGGCCAGCGCGAAGACCATCGGCTTGTCGGCCATGCTGACAACCATGTCCTGCTTGACGACGCCGGCGGCGGACAGGCCGAGGAAGATATCGGCGCCGATCATGGCATCGGCCAGCGACCGCATTTCGGTATTCTGGGCGTAACGCGCCTTGGTCTCGTCCATGCCGCCCGGGCGACCGACGTAGATGACACCCTTGGAGTCGCAAATGGTGATGTTCTCGCGCTTGACGCCGAGATCGCACCACAGGTTAACGCAGGAGATGGCGGCAGCACCGGCGCCGGAAACGACGACCTTGACCTCGTCGATCTTCTTGCCGACGACCTTCAGGCCGTTGAGCATGGCGGCGCCGGAAATGATCGCGGTGCCGTGCTGGTCGTCGTGGAAGACCGGAATGTTCATCCGTTCCTTGAGCTTCTGCTCGATGTAGAAGCATTCCGGGGCCTTGATGTCTTCGAGGTTGATGCCGCCGAGCGTCGGCTCGAGGGCGGCAATCATGTCGATCAGCTTGTCCGGGTCGTTCTCGGCCAGTTCGATATCGAAGACGTCGATGCCGGCGAATTTCTTGAACAGACAACCCTTGCCTTCCATGACCGGCTTGGAAGCGAGGGGGCCGATATTGCCGAGGCCGAGGACGGCGGTGCCGTTGGTCACGACACCAACCAGATTGGCGCGTGAGGTGTACCAGGCGGCCGTCGCCGGATCTTCGACGATCGCATCGCAGGCGGCCGCAACACCCGGGGAGTAGGCCAGCGCGAGGTCGCGCTGATTGGTCAGGCCCTTGGTCGGGCGGACTGAAATCTTGCCCGGGGTGGGCCAGCGATGGTATTCGAGAGCGGCTTCGCGCAGATCCTTTTCCACGGATTCTCCTGGGTGTTTAGGTATTAGGGAAAACCCGTTAGGGTACTCCAATCGTTGCGCCGCTGGAAGTGTAATTATGAATTACAACCAATGCCGCAGAACAAACCTCAGGCCCCGCAGCACTTCTTGTATTTCTTGCCGGAGCCGCACGAACACGGGTCGTTTCGGCCAAGCTTGGGGGCTTCCCGAACGAAGCTGCCCGCGGCGCCGGAATCGTGGGGCGCAGGTTTGGGGCGGGCGCGCTCGTCGTGAAAGCGGTCCGAAAAACAGTACCATTGCTGCATTTCGCCGATCGCGTCCGGAACATACGCCTTCCTGTAGTGATTGAAACGTTCCAGGCGCTCGTCCCACGAGCGGTTCAATTCCTTGGTAAACCGATCCAGGCCGGCAATCTGCGGGTCGAGGCAGTCGGCGTCCCACCATCGCTGAATGACGGCCAGGTGTTCGAGCCGACCAATTTTGGCGATGGCGCCGGCCAGCGCATCCATCAGTAATTCGTCGCCTTCGCAATCGACCGTCGCCGGTTGCTCGGCAATCCAGGCCAAGGTCCGCTTGCCGAGGTCTTGCACCCATTCGAGCAGCGGTTCGGCCGGGGCATCGCCGGCAAAAACCCGGTTGACCAACGCGCCGACCATGACGTAGCGCGCCCAGGGTGCGTGTTGGCGATTCTCGACAAATTCGCGGATCAGGCTTTCATCGTCGCAAACGGCCGCCACACAGCGCGCCAGCGACTCGGTCAGGTGATCGCCGAGAGCGGCATCGAGCGCCGCCTCCGGCAAGGCAGCGATGCGCAACAGCGGACGAAGGGCGCGGCGCTCGCGCTTTTCGGCCAGCAGATGCATCGCCTGCAAATACAGCATCGAGTCGGCAAGCTCGTCCGGCCGGTTCGACATGCGCTCGAACTCGGCCAGCAGGCGTTCGTAATGCCCGGCATCGTCCAGCACGGCGCGCGCCGCCTGTACCGGGTAACCCCGGCGCAGGACGCTCAACTGATCAACAATGTGCTCCCAATCCAATCCTTGCTCGCTTGCTGTGACCATTCCCGTTGCCCCCGCGAAAGGGCATGAGTTTAGCGCAACCGGGCTAAGCAACGCACCTGGAGCATCAGCTCAAAAAGCCAATTTCCCTTGGGCCAGAGTGGCCGCCAGCGGGCGCAATCTGGCGAAGGCGAGCAGTTCCGGCAGGCGCGCTCCCTTGCTGCGCCATTCGTCGACGATGCGTTCGCCGAGCAGCACGTAATGCCAGACGCAACCATGGGCGCGCTGCTCTGGCGGCAGGATATATGAACCTTGAAACCTTAGCTGACCGCTTGTCCAGCCTTGGCCAGCCGCCTGAATACAGGCCTTTGCGCCTTCGAGGCGATTCACCCGTTGGCTGACAGCGCTACGTGGCCGCTGGCACGCCTGGTCGGGCGCCCGTATTCACGCGGCAGACCAGACATGGATGAGCGGTCAACTGAGGTTTCAAGGTTTAAGCCAATCGGGAAATCATGGATTCCTCACCCCGCTACACGTCGAAAAGTCACCACAACCCCAAAAGAACTGCCCGGCACGAGTGCCTTGCCTGGCCAAGCGGCTCACCATCGGCTTGCCGCACTTCGGGCAGGCCGGCACGGCGATTTCGGGCAAAGCCTGCTGAACCTTCCGGGTCACCGGATTTGCCGCCCCGTTCACAGCCATTTTCTGCAAAGGCCGTGCCGAAACCAGCGTGATCGACCGTCCCTCGACGAAAGCTTGCGCATCCGCGGTAAATTCCCCCGAAACCACGACAAAACCGCCCACTGCGCGCTCGGCAGTCATCACACCATACAACTCGCGCACCACTGCAACGCCGACTTTCATCGCCTTCCACTGCTTGCACTGAAGCAGATATTTGTCCCGGCCCATGATCCTTGGCCTAGGTGGCGACCCGGCCAAAAGTTGAATCTGGCTCCGAAACCTTGACCGTCACCTGCTGGCACTGAATCGGTCAAACTCAGGCGCCAATGAGTTCGAGCTTGCGCGACCGCCAGTCGAGTACGGCGGTGCGGGTGCTCATCCGGCTGGCGAGCTCGGGAAATTCCGCAGCGATCACCTCGGCGGCAAAGCGTGACAGGAAGCGCGACTTCAGTTCGGCGCGCGCCCGGTCGACACCGATTTCGTCGTAAGGCGCCGAGGCGAGGAGCAGGAAGCCGTCGTCCGGAATGCGCCCGGCCGCCATGTTGTTCTGAATGATGCCGGCGGCTTTGCCGATCGGGTCGGCGAGGTCGGGACTGTAGGGGCCGATGATCAGCGCCAGGTTGGGGGTGTGCAGGAAATCGAAGCCGCGGCCGATGCAGATTACCCATTCGTGGTGCTCGATGTCGAGCTGGCGTTCTTGGCGGGCGGCCTGGGCGCGCAGGGTGGCGATGTGATCAAGGTTGCCGCGGAGCAAGGGCAGCAGGTCGGCCCGCATCTGGACCGGCATATCGGGAAGCAGGGCGGCCAGCCGGGGCTCAAGGGTGGCTTGGTCGGCCGCCGCCAGCCTGGCGAGATCGAGGACCGTGCCGTCGCTGCCGTGGATGGCCAGCGCTTCCTCGTCGGTTTCGAAGCCGCAGACCAGCGGATAGACGGTGCCGTGGCCGCTGCCGAAGATATGTTCCATCTGGCGACGAATCTGCTGCGTGTGGGCGATGGCGGCCGCAGTGTCGTAGCGGAAGCCGGCGCAGCCGCGCTGCGGGTTGCCGCGTGACCAGTGATAGGTGATCAGGAAGAGGACGCGGCGCCCGGCGCCGGTCATGCGCGACACGTGGTGGGCGAGCACTTCGCCCAGATGCGGCCAGCCAAGATCGAACATGCCGCCGAGGTTGCGGAAGGGCATCAGGATGCCGGCCGGCGTATTGGTGGCGACCGGGATGTTGATGCGCCCATCCATGCACTTGAGGACGGCGACGGCGGTCGGATGCTCGGCGAGATAGCGTTCGCGAGCCAGCCAGGCTTCGGGCCCGCGAAAGATCTCGCCGTGACGACGCGCCAGATCGAAAAGCCAGTCAATACGGCGATCGATCGCCTGATGGTGGATGTCGTTCATGTCCCCTCCGGAAAGGCTGGATGGCTTGCGATCTCTGCCGCAACATTTGATTATTACTGCCTTTTACCGTTGACCGCAGGTAAAGCCAAGCGACATTTATCCTTGAAACCTCAGTTGGACGTGGCAGATGGTGCGCCGGGGCGGGATGGCCGGCGCCAAGCGACGCCGCAGCAGGCTCATGCCTGCAAGAAGGAGCGACAAAGCCGGGCGCCCGACCAGGCGTGCCAGCGGCCACGTCGCGCTGTCTCCCAAGGAGTCAATCGCCTCGAAGGCGCAAAGGCCCGTATGCAGGCGACTGGCCAAGGCTGGATAAGCGGTCAACTGAGGTTTCAAGGTTGAACTATCACCGTGAATTTGTTAATTCGTTCTGGTTATATTTATCGGCAGCGCGGCTACCGGCTGGCGCTGGCCGGAGCCATCGCGGAGAGCGATGTCCTCGCGCTCAAGCCGGACATCCAGCAGATTCAGCCGGTAGTGCTGACAGCCTGCTCGAATCGGCGCACCGGGCGAACATCCGCATCGAGCTGACCGGGATCGACACAGCCGAGCAGTCTGCAGCAGTGCGCGCGGCCGGCTTCGATCTTGGCCAGGGCGCGCTGTTCGGCGCCCCGCAGCTTGATTGTGTCGCTCCCCACGGCAAGCGGAGAGTCGCCTACAATCACGCATCCCCTTCCGGAGCCTTCCCATGAAAATCGCCAACGATGTCACTGAACTGGTCGGCAACACGCCGCTGGTCAAACTCAACCGCGTCACCGCAGGTGCCGTCGCCATCGTCGTCGCCAAGCTGGAATTCTTCAACCCGGGCAGCAGCGTCAAGGACCGCATCGCCGTCGCCATGCTCGACGCCGCCCAGGCTGCCGGCAAGATCGGCCCCGATACCGTCGTCCTCGAGCCGACCTCGGGCAACACCGGCATCGGCCTGGCCATGGTCTGCGCGGCGCGCGGCATCAAATGCGCGTTCACGATGCCGGAAACGATGAGCCGCGAGCGCAAGCTGCTGCTCAAGGCCTACGGCGCCGAGCTGATCCTGACGCCCGGCCCGGACGGCATGGGTGGCGCGATCAACAAGGCGACCGAACTGGCCGCCGCCGACGCCCGCTATTTCATCCCGCAGCAATTTGAAAATCCGGCCAATCCGGCCGTGCACCGCAGCACCACCGCCCAGGAAATCTGGCGCGACACGGCCGGGCTGGTCGACATCGTCGTCGCCGGCGTCGGCACCGGCGGCACAGTGACCGGGGTCGGCGAGGCGCTCAAGGCAATGAACCCGAAGGTGCAGATCATCGCCATCGAACCCGACGCCTCGCCCGTGCTTTCAGGTGGCGCCAAAGGCCCGCACCCGATTCAGGGCATCGGCGCCGGCTTCGTCCCGGCCGTGCTCAATACGGCCATCTACGACGAGGTGATCCGCGTCAAGAACGACGACGCGCTGACCATGGCCCGCCGCATGGCGACCGAAGAAGGCCTGCTCGTCGGCATTTCGTCCGGCGCCGCCAGCTGGGCCGCGGTCGAAGTCGCCAAACGCCCCGAGAATGCCGGCAAAAACATCGTCGTCATCATTCCATCCTGCGGCGAACGCTACCTGTCGACCGTGCTGTTTCAGCACCTCGAAGTTTGAGTCCCTTCGACCAGCCCATCGACCGGCGTAATTCCGACTCCATCAAATGGAGCAAGTACGCCGGTCGCGACATCCTGCCGCTGTGGGTGGCGGACATGGATTTCGCCGCGCCGCCGGCCGTGCTCGAAACCCTGCATCGGCGCATCGAGCACGGTGTCTTCGGCTACGGTGGTCCATGGCCATCGCTCACGGAGTCAGTACTCGCTCACCTTGAAGGCGAATACCAGTGGCGTATTGAAGCCGAATGGATCGTCTGGCTGCCGGGGCTGGTTACCGGCCTTAACATAGCCTGCCGGGCCGTCGATGGCGAGGTGTTGACCGCCACGCCGATCTATCCGCCCTTCCTCTCTGCCCCGTTTTTCTCCGGCCGAAAACTTAACCGTGCCGAACTGGCGTGCACCGACAATGGCTGGCGTTTTGACCAAGCCGCCTTGCAAGCCGCGCTGACGCCAGACACCGAGCTTTTCCTGCTCTGCCACCCGCACAACCCGGTTGGCCGCTGCTGGCGCCGCGACGAACTGCTCGAACTGGCCGCCCTGGCCGAAGCCAATGATTTCATCGTCTGCTCCGACGAAATCCACTGCGGCCTGATCCTCGACGCCGACAAGCGCCACATCCCGTTCGCCAGCCTGTCACCGGAGGCCGCCAGGCGCAGCATCACGCTCATGGCACCGTCGAAAACCTTCAACATTCCCGGCCTCGGCTGCGCTTTCGCGGTTATTCCCGACGCCAGATTGCGCCACCGTTTCGAACACACCATGGCCGGCATCGTCCCGCACGTGAACGTGCTCGGGCTGGCCGCCTGTGAGGCCGCCTACCGCGACAGCGCCGAATGGCACCGCGAATTGATCGAATACCTGCGTACCAACCGCGACCGGGTGACTGCCACGGTCAACCGGAAAAAAGGGGCAAAAATGAAATCTGTCGAAGCCACCTACCTGGCCTGGATCGACGTCCGCGAACTGGGTCTTGCCAAGCCGGCCGCGCATTTCGAAGCGCATGGCCTCGGCCTCTCCGACGGCGCCGATTTCGGCGCCCCGGGCTGGCTGCGGCTCAACTTCGGCTGCCCGCGCAGCACGCTCGACGAAGCGCTCAAGCGTTTCAGCACCGCCTGCCGGGCCGCATGAACACCTACCAGCTAAGCCTCTATTTTCTTTTTGTCGCCGCCCTGAGCCAGGCGCTGATCGGCGGTTTTGCCCTGAAGTCTTCGCTGCAGCGCGATCTGCCCGGCGAGCGCTGGCGCCTGTGGGTCGCCTTGAGCATCGGCACGCTGCTCCTCGCGCTGCACCACAGCTACACACTCAATCTCGCGCTGCAAACGGGACTTTACGATTTCCGCCAGGCCACGCTGGCCATGCTGGCCGGGCTGGCAACAAGCTTCGCCGTGTGGCAGCTCAGGCGGCTGAAACCCTGAAACAGCCGGCCTCGGTCACGATCCAGTCGAGCCTTTGATCGTGGCTTTCCGGCCGGATGCTGTCCAGACGATTGATTTCGAAACCGACGCCAACGGCGAGTGGGCGAGGGGAGAGCGCGGCCAGCGTGCGGTCGAAATAACCACCGCCGTAACCGAGTCGATAACCCGCCCCGTCAAAGCCGTTGAGCGGCAGCAATATGAGATCGGGCAGGACAAAATCACCAGCCACCGGCGTCGGAATCCCGTAGCGATCCGGCTCCAGCGGCGTTTCCGCCGTCCACACGCGAAAGGCCAGCGGCACATCCTCGGCGACGACGACCGGCAGGGCAGCCATCGCCCCGAGTGCCGTCCACCGTTCGACCACCGCCCGCACATCCGGCTCGTGCTTGATCGGCCAGCAAAAAGCGACGACGCCGGGCACCGGCAAGGCAGCCAGCAAGTGCCCGACAATGCGCGCCGACAGCCCATCATGCTCGGCCTCGCTCAAGGCCGCACGTCGCACCACCATGTCGCGGCGCAATGCCCGGCGCCAGGCCGTGTTATCCTCGTTCGGTTCAACCATGGCACTAATCTAGCATGAAGTTTCGCCTCATCCTCGTTGCCCTCGCACTCCCGTTTTCCGTCCTTGCCCAGAGCAACGGCGACACCGCTTTCCTGACCGCCCGCGACGCTTTCCGGGCCGGCGACTTCAACAAGCTGGAACGGGCCAGCCGCCAGCTCGGCAACCATGAACTGGCCGTGTACGCCGAGAGCTACCGGCTGCGCATGTGGATGGACAAGGGCGACCCGGGCAATCTGCGCGACTTCCTGCAACGCAACGAAGGCAGCTACGTCGCCGAAAAACTGCGCGCCGACTGGATACGCTGGCTCGGCAAGCGTTTGACGTGGAACGAAGTGGATGCCGAATTTCCCAAAATGCTCGCCCCCGAACCCGATGTCGTCTGCTACAGCCAGCAGGCCCGGCTCGCCCGCTTCGACCAGAGCGTGCTGGCCGAAGCCGAAAAACAGTGGCTGAGCCAGCTCGAACCACCGGAGCCCTGCCGGCCCGTGCTCGACGCCCTTGTCACCAATCAGCGCATGATGGCCGACGACGTCTGGGCGCGCGCCCGCCGCCAGGTCGAAGCCAACCGTCCAAGCTGGGCCAGGACCACGCTGAATTACCTGCCGGAAAGCCAGATGCCGGACAGCAAGGCATTCGACAGCGCCGTCAACAGCGCCATGAGCTACCTTGTCCGCCAGCCGGGCAACTGGTCGGCCAGCCGGGCCGGACGCGAACTCGCCGCCATCGCCATCGCCCGCATCGCCACCAACGACCCGCGCGTCGCGGCCGACGAGCTGGAAAAGATCAAAGGCAAGCTGCACGATTCGGAACGCCAGTGGGCGTGGAGCCAGATCGCCCTGCAAGGCGCCAGGAAGCACCTGCCCGAGACGGTCGACTGGTATGCGAATGCCGGCAAGGCCCCGTTGTCCGATGAGGGTGCCCAGTGGAAGGTGCGTGCCGCCCTGCGCGCCCAGGAGTGGGGCGTCGTCCGCGACACCATTGAAGCCATGCCGGCCGAACTCGCCGCCCGGCCGGAGTGGACCTACTGGCTCGGCCGCGCCCTGAAGTCCGGCGGACGGACAACGGAAGCCGATGCGCTGTTCGAAAAAATCGCCGGCCAGACCAATTTCTACGGCAATCTGGCCGACGAAGAACTTGACCGCAAGATCACCCTGCCGCCCAAGGCCAAGGCGACGACCGCCGAAGAAACCAAAGCGGCCATCGACAACCCAGGCATCCGCCGCGCCCTGGCCTTCTTCCGCCTCGACCTGCGCACCGAAGCGGTCAGGGAATGGAACTGGGCGCTGCGCGGCATGGATGACCGCGAACTGCTCGCCGCGGCCAATCTAGCCAAGCGCAACCAGATCTGGGACCGCGCCATCAACACGGCCGACAAGACCCGCAACGAACACGACTTTTCCCTACGTTTCCTCGCCCCCTACGGCGAAACGGTGCGCCCGGCTGCCCAGAACCAGTCGCTCGACGACGCCTGGGTATACGGCCTGATGCGTCAGGAAAGCCGCTTCATCACCAACGCCAAGTCGAATGTCGGCGCCTCCGGCCTCATGCAGCTCATGCCGGCCACCGCCAAATGGGTGGCCAGGAAAATCGGTCTGCGCGATTTCAGCCACAGCCGCGTCAATGACACCGAAATCAACGTCCTGCTTGGCACCAGCTACATGCGCCTGGTCATGGAAAACCTTGATAACCACCCTGTTCTGGCCTCCGCCGCTTACAACGCCGGCCCCGGCCGCGCCAAGAAATGGCGCGCCGACCGGCCACTCGAGGGTGCCATCTACGCCGAAACCATCCCGTTCAGCGAAACGCGCGATTACGTCAAAAAAGTCATGAGCAACGCGGTTTATTATTCGGCCCAGTTCAACGGCAAGAGCGATTCGCTCAAAACTCGCCTCGGCGTGGTTGGTGCCAAAACCGCCGAAGGCATGAAAGACGCAGACCTACCCTAGGAATAAACATGGCGGTGCAGTCCGACTCATTTCATCTCCTGAGCGATACCCGGGCTCTTTTCCTCAAGCACCTCGGCGCCTTGCTGCAGGACAGCGGCCTGCTTTCCGCCCCTGCCATCCAGGCCATCCAGGCCGGTGCCGGCGCCTATTTCGACGAAATGGCCTCGACCAACCGGCGCGGCACCTTCGCCGAAGAGGTCGACGGGCTCACCTCGTCGCGCATCACGCTGGTCGGCGAAGAGGATCTGGAACTCGGCATCCGCCTCGACAACATGAGCGCCCGGCTGTTCGAGAGCACCGGCGGCAGCCTGTGGAAAACCCATTTGCGCTTCGTCACCCTGCTCAGGCGCCCGGACCTGCCGAAAAGCGCCAACCCGATCGGGCCGAAAGGCATCGCCCAGGGGCTCACCACGATGTTCGATGCGGCCGGCGCCTTCGCCATCGACAAGAAACTGGAATTGCTCGACCGCATCGAAGCCTGTCTGCTCGAGGGATTACCGGCGCTCTATGCCGAAATAAACGACTTTATGGATCACTGCGGTGTCGAGGCCGCCCAGCCAACCATCATCGGCAGCCAGGAAGGGCCGGCGAGCGCCGAATCGCCGGCCGCTCCGGCCAATACCCTGCTTGCCCTGCAGCAAAGGCTGCTCGCCGGCGCAGCCGAATTGCCGCCAGTGCTGACTGGCGGCGGCGCAGCAGCATCGCTGCTCAACCAGGCCACTCTTGAGCGCCTGATCGAGCGCCTCAACGAACTTGATCGCCGGGGCGCTTTCGAGCAAAAGTTCGCGCCGACCCAGACGGGGGGCGGCATGATCGCGGCCCTGTTCACACCCGACGGCGACTTTGCCAGCCAGCCCAAGGTTCTCAAATCTGCCCAGCTCGGTATTCCGACCACGGCCAAGGAGAGCCTGACCATCGACACGCTGGCCATGATCTTCGAGGCCATCTTCGCCAACCCAGCCCTGCCGGATGCCCTCAAAGCCGTCATCTCGAGCCTGCAGATCACGCTGCTCAAGGTAGCGATGAAGGACAGCTCGCTATTTTCCGATGGGCAACACCCGGCACGGCTGGTCATCGACCGCATGGGGCAGGTCATTCTCGGCCTGCCGACCGATGTTCCGGCCCGCCACCCGGTCTGCGCCCGCCTGTTCGACATCGCCACCCGGCTGCGCAGCGAAGCCAACCAGAACGCCTTCGCGACGGTGCTGGCCGAACTCGACGCGCTGCTGGCCGAACGCAACGCCAGCTTCACTGCGGCGACAGCACCTTATCTGCCTCTGATCGGCCAGCTTGACCGCAAGGACGAGGCGGCCCAGCGCGTCCGCCTGGCTCTCGAAAAATTCATCGCGACCAACCCGCCAGCCGCCATCCGCACTTTTCTCGAGCAATCGTGGAGCCGCCTGTTGCAGTCAATCTGGCTCGAAGAGGGCGAGCAGAGCGCCGCCTGGCAGGAAGGGCTGGCCATCATCGATGCCCTGCTGTGGACGATCCAGCCCAAGGCCGATCCCGATGAGCGCAAGACCCTGGCCCGCCGGCTGCCCGAGATCCTCAAACACCTGCGCGCCGGGATGGCTCGTATCGGCCTGTCGGCCGAGGCGGAGACCGCCTTCCTCGACGAATGTTTCGAACTGCAGACCAGGGCACTGCGTGCCATGCCGGCCGCAGCAGTTCCCGAAGCCCCGGCTGAGCTTTTCCCAAGCAGCGTTTCGACCCCGGCCGGTACGCCGGTCAGCGGCAAGCTGGCGATGGAGCAGCGGGTTCTGTCCACGCTCGATTTTGCCGACTATCGTCCGGCACCTTCCCGTGCGCTGCCCGTCAAGGAGGGTGACTGGCTGGAAATCCCGCTGACCGATGGCAGCCAGGTCATTGTCCGACTCTGCCACATCAGCCCGAATAGCCGCCGGGTGTTGCTCCTCAACCCCGAACTCAGGCTGGCGCTGGCGGTTCATCCGGCCATCCTGGAGCGCCAGTTGCGCGATGGCGAGGCCCGCATCAGCCCGCTCAGCAGCTTGTTCGAAACGGCAGCCGGCGTTGCCCTGCAACAATCGGCGGGACGCTAAAGCGGCCATCGGTCAGAGGTCTGCCCGAAAACAGGCAAATTGCCTTAAAATCCGGGTTTTACGTATTCAGTTTCCGGGGTTCCAAATGGACATCAAAAAAGTCTTGCTGCTGGGTGGTAGCGGTTTCGTCGGTACCTATATCGTCAACCGTCTGTCGCAGCGCGGTATCGAAGTCACCGTCCCGACACGTCGCCGCGAGCGGACCAAGGCGCTCATCATGCAACCGGGCGTTGACATGCCGGAAGCCGACATCAGTTGCGAAAAGACCCTGAGCGAACTGATGCGCGGCCACGATGCCGTGATCAACCTGGTCGGCGTCCTCCACAGCCGTGATGTCGTCCTGCCCTACAGCCACGATTTCGCCGAAGCCCACGTCGAACTCCCGAAAAAGATCATCGCCGCCTGCAAGGCCACCGGCGTCCGTCGCCTGGTGCACATGAGCGCGCTCAACGCCGACCCCAAGGGGCCGTCCGAATACCTGCGCTCCAAGGGTGACGGTGAAGCCATCGTGCGCGCTGCCCAGGGTGAGCTGGACGTTACCGTCTTCCGCCCGTCGGTCATTTTCGGCCTAGGCGACTCCTTCCTGTCGATGTTCGCCAGCATCCTGAAGAAAGTCCCGTTCTTCCCGCTCGGTTTCGGTCACGCCCGCTTCCAGCCGGTGTGGGCAGCGGATGTTGCCGATGCCTTCGTAGACTGCCTGAGTGATGTCGGCACCTACGGCCAGGCCTACGAACTGGTTGGCCCGAAGACCTACACGCTGCGCGAACTGGTCGATTACGCCAGGGAACTGGCCGGCAGCACGGCCACCATCGTTCCGCTGTCCGAAGGCTGGGCTTACCTGCAGGCCGGCCTGATGTGGCTGGCCCCGAGCCCGATGCTGTCGCCGGACAATCTGCGCTCGATGGAAAAGGACAGCGTCGCCGAAGCCGGCAGCAAGCAACCGGCCAACTGGCACCCGACAGCGCTCGAAGCCATTGCCCCGACCTACGTTGGACTCAACACGCCGAAGGGCAAGCTCGACAGCTTCCGCTATCGCGCCGGCCGTTAAGGCCGCGCCGCTGTCCGTGCAAATATTCATCGTCGGCGGCGCCGTTCGCGATGAACTGCTCGGCCGGCCCAACGCCGACCGCGATTACGTTGTCGTCGGCGCCACCCCGGAAGCCCTGCTCAAACAGGGGTTCCGGCCGGTCGGCAAGGATTTCCCGGTTTTCCTCCACCCGAAGACGCAAGAGGAATACGCGCTGGCCCGCACCGAGCGCAAGAGTGGGCACGGTTACCACGGCTTCACCTTCCATGCCGCGCCCGACGTCACGCTGGAAGAAGACCTTGCCCGCCGCGACCTGACCATCAATGCCATGGCCAAGGCCGCCGACGGCACGCTGATCGACCCCTTCCACGGTCAACCGGATTTATCGGCCAAAATCCTGAGGCATGTCGGCCCGGCCTTTGCCGAAGACCCCGTGCGCATCCTGCGCATCGCCCGCTTTGCCGCGCGTTTCAGCGATTTTTCAGTGGCCCCGGAAACACTGGCCCTGATGCGCCACATGGTGACCAACGGCGAAGTCGATCACCTGGTCGCCGAACGGGTCTGGCAGGAACTGGCCAAGGGCTTGATGGAAGACAGGCCGTCACGGATGTTCGAAGTCCTGCGCGACTGCGGCGCCCTGGCCCGGCTGCTGCCGGAAGTCGATGCCCTGTCCGGCGTGCCGCAACGCGCCGACTACCACCCCGAAATCGACACCGGCATCCACACCATGATGGTCGTCGACCAGTCGGCGAAACGCGGCTTCGCTTTGCCGGTGCGCTTTGCCGCGCTGACCCACGATCTCGGCAAGGGAACGACGCCAGCCGACATCCTGCCGCGCCATATCGGCCACGAAGAACGCAGCGTGCACCTGAGCGAAAAACTGTGCGCCCGCCTGCGTGTTCCGAGCGACTGTCGTGATCTCGCGCTGCTCATGGCGCGCTATCACGGCAACGTTCATCGCGCCGCCGACTTGAAGGCCAGCACCATCGTCACGCTGTTCGAAAAAACCGATGCGCTGCGCCGGCCGGAACGTTTCCAGCAGCTTCTCGACGCCTGTATCTGCGACTTCACCGGCCGCCTTGGCTGGGAAAACCGTCCTTACGACAGCCCGCGCTACCTGCTCGCGGCCCTGGCTACGGTCAACGCCGTCGAAGCCGGAAAAATCGCACAGGCCTGCACCGACAAGGCAAAAATCCCCGATCGCATTCACGCGGCACGGGTCAATGCGCTCAGGCAAGTGCTAAATGAGCCGGGAGAGCAGCCAGAGCAACAATGAAAAAACGATCGTGGTCGCCACCGGAAACGTGTAATTTCGGCCACGAAAGCGGAATGCAAAATCCCCAGGCAATTTGCCGGATCGAATAAAGCGCGCCAGATGCGGGCCGATGATGCCCAGCAAGAAAATCGCCACCACCAGCGTCAGAATCCACTTCAGCATTTGCCTTGCACCGCAGGGTGAAAACCGCATTAAATCACGCCTCACCCTGAACAGAGCCCCATGCTAAAAACACAAATCGTCGAAGACCTCGAAGTCTTCTCCTGCCTGCCGTCCCGCAAGACCACCAAACCGGCGCTGCTCTTCGTACACGGTGCCTTTGCCGGTGGCTGGATGTGGACCGAGACCTTCATGCCCTTTCTCGCCAAGGCCGGCTACCCCTGCTACGCCCTGTCACTGCGCGGCCACGCCGGCAGCGCGGGGCGCGAGCATATCAACCGGCATTCGGTTGGCGATTACGTCGATGACGTCAAGACCGTCGTCGATTGGCTGGGCGAAGCACCGGTCCTGATCGGTCATTCAATGGGTGGCTTCATCGTCCAGAAATATCTGGAACATCGCGAAGCCCCGGCCGTTGCCCTGATCTGCTCGGTGCCACCACAAGGCCTGATCGCCTCCCAGTTCCACCTGATGCTCAACAAGCCGCAGCTATTCCAGGAAATCAATCAGATCATGGACGGCAAATACACCGACACCGGCACGCTGCGCGAAGCGCTGTTCGCCGGTGAGGTCGACGAAACGATGCTGGCCGCCTGGCTAAGCCGGATGCAGCCGGAATCGCACCGCGCGCTATGGGACATGTCGATGTTCAGCCTGCCCAATCTCTACGCCATGCATCGTCCGCCGATGCTCATCCTCGGCGCCGAAGACGACGTACTGGTCCCCGCCTTCCTGGTCCAGACGACCGGACAGACCTACGGCGAACACGTCCATATTTTCCGCGCCATGGGCCATGCCGTGACCCACGAAAAAGAATGGCCGCTCGTCGCGGCCACCTTGCGTGACTGGCTGGAAGAAATCAAACCCTGACGTCGACCGAGTTGCCCAGATTGGGCGGGTTGCTCGTCACTTGCGGCAAGGCCTCCAGCAACTGCGCCGCATTCTGAGCCTGAATGTCGATCGCCTTCTTGAGAACTGCCGTATTGGCGGCGTCCCTGATCTCCACTGGCGACATGGCGGAGGTCAAACCACCTGCCGAAGAAACATCCATCTTGCGCTCACTCCAATTCGGACACATTATTAGTCCACTGTAGTCGAACTATTCGCCAATTCAATGAGCAATTCCGAAAAACCCGGACCGCAGTCCGCCATCCTCGAAGCCATCCGCGCCAAACGCGAGCGCAAGACCGGTACGGGCCAGGATATTGCCGAGCTGGAAGCCTCGCTGATCGCCGATATCGAAGCCTTCGATCTGGATGCGGCCGAAAGGCGTGCCCGTAGGGAATATCTGGCCAACTCGGGCGCCGGCATGACCGATCCGACACTGGTGTTTCCCGAGATAGCGCCTGCCAGACCTGCGGAGAAACCAGCCCAAACAATTTCTGTCGAAGCCAAAATTCCCGAGCCGCCACCGAAAAAAGAGAGCACACCCAAATTCGGCAGCAGTCTGCTCGACCAGTTACGGGAACGGGCCGAAGTACGGCAACGGGAAATGCATAGCGCCCTGGCCGAACGTACCTCGATCAACGAGGCCATCGACCAGGCGCTCAAGCACCTCTTCTTCTACCTGCATGAACTGGTCCAGCAACTGAACATCATCAAGCCGGACATCCCGCGCGATTACCCGCTGATCGAACAATTCGAGCTGAATGAGCTCGTCTGGCAGGAAGGCTTCGCCGATTACCGGACACAGTCGCAAAGCGCCGGGGCGCTGGTCGAGTTGGTCACTTTCTCCTACCACCTGAATAGCAGCGCGACGCTGCACATCGAACGGGATGGTCCCTCGGTGGAACGTTTCCGGGCCATGCTTTTTGACTTCGGCCTGCCGTTTACCTACAAGGAATTCAAGAACGAGCGCAGTTATGTCGAACGCGCCGAATTTGAAATCCGCAGCGATGTCAGCGTCAGTGCACGCTGGCGGGCGGACTTTTCGAAGGGCGTCATCGTCCTCGAAACGCGTAATCTCGAACGACTGGGCAGCGCCCTCTACAGCCTCCGGCCACAAGTCGTCGACCAGGCACTGCTCGACGATTTCGGCCGCCTGATCCTTGGTCAGCCCAACCGTTTCCGCGAACTGGCCAAACGTTAATTCGTTACAAACGCCGGCTCTGGTCGCCGTTGGCAAAGCCGAGAAGCGCTTCATCCAGGCCGCGGCCAATGGCGATCACCTTGAACAGCTCGCCCATTTCGTGCGGCATCAGCAGCTTGCCGACAGCCCCTGCCGCCCGAATGTAGTCTGGCGTTGCGTGAGGAATGCCGGCCAGGCAATCGAGAATCCCGCAGTTGAGCAGAAACTGGCCCTGGCTGGCGTAACCGAGCAATTCCAGCCCGCTGGCGTGGGCCGCTGCAATAATTGCCGTGAAATCGACGTGGACCGTGACGTCCTGCAAGCCCGGCAAATAGAACGGGTCGGGGTGCGCATGATGGCGGTAATGGCACATCAGGGTTCCGCGGCCACGTTGCTGGTGATAGAACTCGCGCCGTGGGAAGCCATAATCGATCAGCAACAGCGCCCCCTTGCTCAGGCGATGCCCCCATTCCGCCGCCCAGGCTCGTGTGGCAAGGCTTATTTCACTCTCGAAACCCGGCGGCAGGCTGCATTGTTCACCGATTTCCTTGGCCGCAGCGAGCAAGGCACCAGTTGCCGGACGCTCACTCCAAGTGAATCCGCCGGACTCGTCGACAACAACACCGCGCTCGAATATTCCATCCTCTCGCCAAGCGACGATGTGGCCCGGCATGGCGTCGAGCAGCTCATTGGCGACGACAACCCCCGAAAACTGTTGCGGCAGGCGATCCAGCCATTCAACCCGCGACAGCAGATGTGGCACGGCTGCAGCGATCGTTTCCCGCTGGCGCTGGCGCAGGTCGGCCGACAAATCGAGAATGAAATAGCGCTCCGGCAATGCACCAGCCGTCTCGAGGGCGAGCAGAAGATCGGCAGCCAAACGCCCTGAGCCGGCGCCCACCTCAAGTACCACGGGAAGCGATGCCGCCATGACCTGGGCGACCTGGCGGGCCAGTGCCTGCCCGAATAAGGCAGTCATTTCAGGGGCCGTGATGAAATCGCCAGCCGCCCCGAACTTGCGTGCTCCGGCAGCGTAATAGCCAAGTCCTGGCGCATAGAGCAGTTGCTCCATGAAACGCGCAAAGGAGAGCCAGCCGCCCGCAGCAGAAACCTCATCAACGAGGGTCTGTTGCAGGCGCTGACTGTGTGCAAGCGCCTCTGGTGCGGGAATCGGCAGGTTATTCATGGCAAGTTCAAAAAGTGTCAATTTTAAGGCCACCACGAGAATTTCGCGGTCGCCTATGCTATTTTTGCATTCTGCATCAAAGGAGGAGACTGACCTTGCGCGTCAAACAAATAATCAATCGCCAGCCGACTGATCTGGCCGCAGCGCTGGACACCTTGGAAAACAGCCCGGCGGACCTGCTGCTTATCTTCGGCAGCATCGAACACTTGAATTTCCCGGGATTCCACGAATCAATCCGCGGAGCATTCCCCGAAGCCCTGCTGCTCGGCTGTTCGACGGCCGGCGAAATCACGGCGGCTGGTGTTGATGATGGAACTTGCAGCATCACCGCCATCAAATTCGACCAAACCCGCCTCAGCCAGGGCCGCACACGGCTGGCCGGCATGGATGATTCCTTCGCTGCCGGCGAAACACTGGGAAAACAGATTTCCACGGCCGGGCTCAAGGCCGTCCTTGTTTTCGGGCCCGGGGTCAAAATCAACGGTAGCGCACTGGTCAATGGCATCACCAGCATCATTGGCACCAGCATCCCGATTACCGGTGGATTGGCCGGGGACGGCGGCGCCTTCAAGGAAACCTTTACCATTGGCCAGGAGGGCGTGGCCAACGACCAAATTGTAGCCGTTGGCCTGAGTGGCAACGGGCTGCGCTTCGGCCACGGCTCTTTCGGCGGCTGGGAAGCTTTTGGCCCGGCTCGCAAGGTGACACGCAGCGACGGCAACATCCTGCATGAACTGGACGGCGAACCGGCACTCGAAATTTATCGCCGTTACCTGGGCGAGCACGCCAAAGGCCTGCCGGCATCGGGGCTCCTTTTTCCATTTGCCATGCTCGGTGAGGATCACAGCGCGGTGGGCCTGATTCGCACCATCCTCGGCATCGACGAAGCCAGCGGCAGTCTGATCCTGGCCGGCGAGATCGACCCGGATGGCTATTTGCGCCTGATGCACGCGACTACCGACAAACTGGTTAACGGGGCCGAATCAGCCGCTGAAGCAGCTGCAGCCATGGCGCAAGGTTCCGGTGAAAGCGTGGCCATTCTGGTTAGCTGCGTTGGGCGAAAACTGGTCATGGGCAACCGGGTCGACGAAGAAGTCGAGGCAGTCGGCGAGGTATTTGGCAAGGCTGGGGTACTGACTGGCTTCTACTCCTACGGAGAAATCAGCCCGTTCGCACCCGGCGCATCGTGCAAGCTGCATAATCAGACGATGACCATCACCTGCCTGAGTGAGGCCTGACCCAAACCGCATGCAAAAAGCGCTTCTCCGTCAGCTCAAACGCAGCCTGGGAATCAACAACGAAGCCGAACTGGCCACGTTGCTGAACTCGATGAGCAGCGCAGCGACGGCGCTAGATCCAGCCTTGCGAGCCGCCCTGGAAGGCTTTGGCGATTTCCTGACGCGCGTCGACAGCAGCTACGAGCAATACGAGCGCGATCTTGATTTGCGCACTCGCAGCCTGGAAATATCCTCCTCCGAACTCTCGGACAGCAACGAAAAACTGCGTCTTTCGCTGGCTGATCGTGAAAATGCGCTGCGTTCCTTGCGAAAAACAGTCCTGCATTTGTTGCCTGACGATGACCGGAGCGATCATGTCGATACGTTTGCCGATGAGGACATCGCCGAACTGTCCAAGCGAATCGCCTCAATGGTCGCAGAAAGCGAGCATGGCCGGCGTGAGCTGGCTACCCAGAAATTCGCCCTCGACCAGCACGCTATCGTCAGCATCACCGATACCGCCGGCACGATTTTGTATGCCAACGACCGTTTTTGCGACATCAGCGGTTACGCCCGCGAGGAACTGCTCGGCCGCAATCACCGCATCATCAACTCCGGCAACCATCCAACCGAAATGTTCCGCGGCATGTGGCAGACCATCTCGCTTGGCCAAGTCTGGCGTGGCGAAATCTGCAACCGGGCGCGCGGCGGAAATCTGTATTGGGTAAGTGCCACGATTGTTCCGCTGCTGAATGCCGCCGGAGAGCCTGAACGACATATCGCCATCCGTACCGACATCACCGACCGCAAGCGCATCGAGGCACAACTGTCAGAGCAGTTGCATCTGGTCGAGGAGTTGATCGAGGCCATCCCGCTGCCGGTTTACCTGAAAGATGATGCCGGACGCTATGTTCGCCTGAACCGTGCTTTCGAATTGTTCTTCCATATCAAGCGCGATGCCATCATCGGCCACACGCTGAACGACCTCCTGCCTCCGGAAGATACCCGCCTGCATACGGAAAAAGATGCCGAACTGTTTGCCAGCAAAGGGATGCAGTCCTATGAGGCGTCGGTACATAGCCGTGACGGTGTCATTCACGATACGGTCTATCGCAAAGCCGCACTGACCCGCCGCGATGGAAGCGTTTCCGGCTTGCTTGGCGTCATTGTCGATATCACCGAACGCAAACAGGCTGAGGTCGAAGTCCTGCGGGCCAAGGAGGCGGCAGAAGCGGCCAGCCGGGCGAAAAGTGATTTCCTCGCCAACATGAGTCACGAGATTCGTACGCCGATGAATGGCGTTATCGGCATGACCGACCTGGCCCTGGAAACGGCGTTAAGCTCAGAACAACGCGAATATCTGAACATCGCGAAGTCTTCGGCCGAGTCGCTGCTCACCATCATCAACGACATTCTCGATTTTTCGAAAATCGAAGCCGGCAAACTGCTCGTCGAGGAGATTTCCTTCGATCTGTATCGCCTCATTGCGGAAGTTCTCAAGCCCCTGGCCTTACGCGCCCACGAAAAGGGAATCGAACTGCTCAGCGAAGTCCTTCACGACGTACCCCGCTACGTGCTGGGCGACCCCAGTCGTATCCGGCAGGTGCTGGTCAATCTGGTCGGCAATGCCATCAAGTTCACCAAGCACGGGGAAATCGTCCTGCGCACTGAACTGATGCAATTGCAGGATGGACACGCGATCGTCCATTTTGCGGTGCGCGATACGGGCATCGGCATCGCTCCCGACAAGCAGGAGCTGATCTTTGACGCCTTCTCGCAGGAAGATACGTCGACGACACGAAAGTATGGCGGCACCGGGCTTGGTCTGTCGATTTGTCGTCATCTGGTCGATCTGATGGGTGGCCGGATGTGGCTGCACAGCGAGACAGGGAAGGGCAGCACCTTCCATTTTTCGGTACAACTGAAGCTCTCCGAGCAGGCAACTCCGGCCATGGGTAGCGAGGTCGAATTGCGCGGCCGGCGCATCCTTATTGTGGACGACAATGCCACCAACCGGCGCATCCTGAGCGGCATGCTGAGTTTGTTGAAAGCTATCCCGATGGATGTCGACTCAGCTAAGGCAGCACTCGCCTTGATGCAGGAGGGCAACACGGATTTCGATTGCATCCTGCTCGACGCACAAATGCCCCGGATGGACGGTTATGAACTGGCCAGCCGCCTGCGCGCAAGCAACAAAAATCTGCCACCGATGTTGATGCTCTCTTCCGGTGCTCTGCGCGGCGATGCCCAACGCTGCCAGGAAGCCGGAATCGCCGGATTTTTCTCCAAACCCATTTCACTCGACGAATTGCATGCGGCACTTGGGCGTCTGTTCGACAACGCGGCCCCCGCACTGCACTCGACTGGAAAACCGCTGGTTACCCGTCATTCGCTGCGGGAAGCGCGGCGCGCCCTGAATATCCTGCTCGTCGAAGATCATCCGACCAACCAGAAACTTGCCCTCGGCCTGCTCGGCAAATGGGGACACGTAGCGACGCTGGCTCTGAATGGCCAGGAAGCACTGGACATTCTGGCAACCCGGTCCTTTGACGTGATCCTGATGGACATGCAGATGCCGGTCATGGGTGGCATCGAAGCAACACAACGAATCCGAGCACACGAGGCTGATCGTCACCTGCCGCACACACCGATCATCGCCATGACTGCCGCCGCCATGCAGGACGACCGCGATGCCTGCCTGGCAGCCGGGATGGACGACTATCTTTCCAAGCCAATCAGGGTCAATGAATTGCAGGAAAAACTGCATGCCATTGGCGGAAACCACTGATTCAACGCAGAATTTTTTCGCCCGATTGGTGACACAAACTAAACTGGCCGTCTTTTGCGTTTTACGCAATAAATCCGGTTGACCGTAGGAATCACGCTACACGGTCAGCCCACCACCCTTTTTCCTTGCCCCATGACCCAATCGAACAACCTGCAAAAGCTGCGCAAATATCTGGAAGGCCGTACCGGCAAAGCGATCATCGACTACAACATGATCGAGGATGGCGATACGGTGCTCGTCTGCGTTTCCGGGGGCAAAGATTCCTACACGCTGCTCGCCATGCTGATGGCGCTGCAACAGCGAGCACCGGTCAAGTTTCGCCTGATTGCCATGAATCTTGACCAGAAGCAGCCCGGCTTTCCCGCTGACATCCTGCCCCGCTACTTCGAATCGATCGGCATCGAGCATCGGATTGTCGAAGCCGACACCTATTCGGTCGTCAAGGAAAAGATTCCCGAAGGGAAAACGACCTGTTCGCTCTGTTCGCGCCTCCGTCGCGGCGTCATCTACCGAACCGCCAAGGAACTGGGCGCCAACAAGATAGCCCTCGGCCATCATCGCGATGACATGGTGCATACGCTGTTTCTCAACATGCTCTTCGGCGGCAAGCTCAAGGCCATGCCGCCTAAGCTCGTCACCGACGACAAGGCGCATGTCGTCATCCGGCCACTGGCCTATTGCGCCGAAGCCGATATTGCGAAATTTGCCCGCGGCATGGAATTTCCGATCATCCCCTGTAACCTGTGCGGCTCGCAGGACAACCTGCAACGCCAGAAAATCCGGGAAATGATGCATGACTGGGACAAGCGTTATCCCGGTCGTACCGAATCCGTATTCACCGCCATGCAAAATGTCGTTCTCTCCCACCTGGCCGACGGCGACTTGTTTGATTTTCGCGGACTGACGCTGGACACGCCGGTCGAAGAGGGCGATATTGCATTTGATACCCCGGAAATGGCGATCATTGGAACGATCCCGATAAGCCTTTCGGCATAATGCAGAAGCCGTACGATCAACATATAATGAGAGGTCGTCAATTAAAGGACTCTGGGTAGCCATGAGCGCCACGCAACGGAAATTGATCGTGATGTTTGCCGATGTCTCCGGCAGTACCGCGCTTTTCGAGCGCCTTGGAGACAAAGAGGCAATGCACGCAGTTGAACGTTGCCTGAAGCGCATGAAACGCTCCATTGATGGCTACAAGGGCAAGACTATCCAGGTAGTCGGCGACGAGTTGCTGGGCGCCTTTGAAACCGCGGAAGATGCTTGTCAGGCGGCCATCGACATGCAGCAGCGGATTGCCGACCTGCCCCCTGTTTCCGGTCTGAAATTGACTATCCGCATTGGCTTGCACTGCGGCGAAGTGTTGGATGATGGCAAGAAACTCACTGGGTCGCCCGTTTCCACAGCCGCCCGTATCGCCGGGATTGCCCGACGCGACCAGATTTTGTGCAGTTCACTTCTCGTCCAGGCCCTGGCCGAACCAAGCTTCATTTCTGCCGATCCCGTTCCCGAACTGGGAAGCGTTCCGGAAGACGGCGAAGCTCTGGCGCTTTTCCAGATCAACTGGCCGAACTATCAGGGCGCCACGGCGAATTCGGCGCACTCGGCTTTCGGCCCAAATAGCGCCGTACCCGTCGACCGACTTTGTGTTCGCCATCGCGGCAAGGCTTTTCTGCTCGACGACAAGACCCCGGTGCTGACCATCGGACGTGATCTTGGCTGCAAACTGATCATTGATGATCGCAAAGCCTCCCGGCAACACGCGCGGGTTGAAAGACGGGGCGATGGCTTCTATCTGGTCGACACCAGCACAAACGGCTGCTTTGTCACGCTCTCGGGACGCCAGGAAGTCATGGTCCGGCGCCATGAAATTCAACTCGAAAGTCGTGGCCGGATCAGTTTTGGCAATTCAGGCAACGATCCTTTGGCCGATATCGCCGAATTCGAGCATCTGTAAACAAAAATCGGCCATCTGCGGATGGCCGATTGCTCCCTGAGCAGATTTATTACTTGGCAGCAGCTTCCGCCGCGCATTTCTTCATAAAGCTGTTCTTGGCAGCGCCAGCCAGTTTCTTTTCCTTGGCGGTAGCAGCACAAGCCTCGTTTTCAGGTGCGGCACCGGCATCCTTGGTGCATTTCTTGATGAAGCTGTTCTTGGCAGCACCCGCCAGCTTTTTCTCGGCGGCCTGCGCGGCACAATCATCAGCGGCGTAGGCAGCGGTAGCAGCAAAAGCAACAATCAACAGAGCGATCAATTTCTTCATTGGGTGTCCCCTCTATAAGGTTGGAAAAGCCGAAGTACTATCGACCATTCATGTGTCATCGTCAAGCATCGTGCGCTGCTGGCGATCCATGAAATCCTGCATGCTGTCGATCCCGCGCAATTGAAGAATCGTGTTGCGTACGGCTGCTTCGAGCAACACCGCGAGGTTGCGTCCGGCAGCCACGGGAATGACCACCTTGCGGATCGGCACACCCAGCACTTCATGCGTTTGCGCATCGAGTGGCAGACGTGGTGCGTCGGCTGCGGTCGATGTTTTCTGCAGATGCACGATGAGCTTGAGCTTCATTTTCCGGCGCGACGCTGTTTCGCCAAAAATCGTCCGGATGTTGAGCAAACCGAGCCCGCGCACCTCGAGAAAATCGCGCAGCATGCCGGGGCAACGGCCCTCAATGGTGGTCGGCGCAATCCGGGCCATTTCGACGACATCATCAGCAACCAGCCCGTGCCCCCGGGAGATCAGTTCCAGCGCCAACTCCGATTTGCCTACACCGGAGTCTCCGGTAATCAGTATGCCCATGCCAAGGACATCCATGAACACGCCATGCAGGCTGACCGTATCGGCCAGACGGGCCGAAAGGTAGATACGCAACAGATCGATGATCGCCGAACACGGCTTGGGCGAGAAAATCAGCGGGGTCGTCAGTTGGGTGCAGGTCTCGATCACCAATGGCGGCGGCGTCAGCCCGTCAGCGACGATCACCGCTGGCGGTTGTGCGCCGAGCAGGTCGCCAAGCATTTGTGCGAAGCGACGCTCGCCAATGCGCATGGCCCATTCGTACTCGGCGAGGCCGAGAACCTGCAAACGTTCCGGGTGAATGATATTGATGTGACCAACCAGATCGGCACCATAGTTATTGGAGCCCTTGATCTCGATACGGCGGTCTGCCTGCGGAACAATGTTCCAGTTCAACAGCAGTTTTTCGCGGTTGTCCTCGTAAAGCTGAACCAGGCTTACGTGACGCACGAACTAAGCTCAGCCCTGAAAAAGAGCGACAACAGCAGCAGCATCAGGAGCAACATGCAATTTTTCGCGGAATACCCGGTCGGAAAAATTCTGGGCCAGTTCCGAAAGTATCTGCAAATGCTGCTCGGTCGCTTGCTCGGGAACCAATAGAACGAAGAGCAGATCGACCGGGCGACCATCCGGCGAATCGAACGGTACCGGTGTTGCCAGACGCAGGAATGCACCAACGGCCTGTTTCAGCCCCTTGATTCGACCATGGGGAATCGCCACACCCTGGCCCAAGCCGGTAGAACCGAGCTTTTCGCGGGCAAACAGGCTATCGAAAATGATCGATCGGGCAAGACCAAGGCGATTTTCGAACAGCATGCCTGCTTGTTCGAAAACCCGCTTCTTGCTGCTGGCTTCAAGATCAAGCAGAACCTGATCGGTTGATAGAAGATTGGTTAAGGGGTTCATAGGGAAGGTTAAGAAAACAAAGGCCGCAGCCAGTTACGGTGCGGCCCGTTCAGCGCTTATTCAGCGGCGGCGTGCAGCCCGGGTTTGTCACCGCGATGGTGGTCCTGGACCTTTTGCTTGTACTTCTGAACCTGACGGTCCAGCTTGTCGAACAAGGCATCGATAGCGGCGTAGAGATCGTCACCGGACTCTTCGACATGGATGTCCTTGCCCGGTACGTGAAGCGTGACTTCGCCTTTTTGCTTGAGCTTCTCAACTGACAAAACGACGTTGACGCCGGTTACCTTGTCGAAATGGCGGATCACTGGATCCAGCTTGTTTTCAACGTATTCGCGAAGTGCCGGGGTAACTTCAATATGGTGACCACTAATCTGCAGATTCACTTTTTTCTCCTCTCTCTACAGGGTCTTGCGTAAATTGACCGGGGGGATGTTGAGCGACTCGCGGTATTTTGCAACCGTCCGTCTGGCAACTACGATTCCCTGCTGGCCTAGTATTTCGGATAATTGACTATCCGACAAGGGCTTCTTGCCATCCTCGGCCGAGATCAACTGCTTGATCAGCGCCCGGATGGCCGTAGCAGAACAGGCACCACCGGTATCGGTGGAGACATGACTGCCGAAGAAGTATTTGAGTTCGAAGATACCGCGCGGCGTCGCCATGTATTTCTGGCTGGTGACGCGCGATACGGTCGACTCGTGCAAACCGAGAATGTCGGCGATTTCGCGCAAAACCAGCGGGCGCATCGCAACTTCTCCGTGTTCAAAGAACTGACGCTGACGATCAACGATGGCCTGCGTCACACGATGAATTGTCTCGAAACGCTGTTGAACATTTTTAATCAGCCAGCGAGCTTCCTGCAACTGAGTGGACAGGTGGCCATTGCCACGCCGCTGCTTCGAAAGAATTTCGGCGTAAAGACGGTTGATGCGCAGGCGCGGATAAGCATCGGGATTGATGTATGCAGTCCACTTCCCCTTGAGCTTCTTGACGATCACGTCCGGCGTGATATAGCGGGCTTCGATCTGGGAGAAGCGTGAGGCAGGTCGCGGATTCAGGCCGGTAATCACCGATTGCGCGGCCTTCAGCGACTCATCATCGCAGCCGGTCAGGCGGCGGATCTTGGCGAAATCGCGGGCAGCCAGCAGTTCCAGGTGCTTCTGGACGATAGTCAGCGCGAGATCGCGGACCTCACAACTGCCCGGCAAGGCCTTGAGTTGCAGTGCCAGGCATTCCTGGAGGTTGCGGGCACCGATGCCGACGGGGTCGAAATTCTGGATGTGGTGCAGCGCAATTTCCAGCTCTTCAATTTCAATTTCGTATTCCGGTGGCAGCGTTTCCCAGAGTTCTTCCAAGGTAGCCGACAAGTAGCCATCGTCATCGAGGGCCTCAATCAGGAAACGGACCAGGCTGCGGTCGCGTTCCGAAACCTGGGTCATCCCCAGTTGCCAGCCGAGATGATCGCGCAGGCTGATCGTCGTGCCGTGAATGTCCTGCGAATCGCTGTCGTCGTCTTCATCGCGTCCGGCACCGGTAAAGGTGCCGGCATCGGCGGCCCAGCGGTCGTCATCGACATCGGAGGGAGCTGACGGAACGTCCTGCTCCCGGTCGTCACGCGCATCACGCTCTTCGCGCTCTACCCGTTGCTCGCGTTCGCCCTCCACCGTTTGTGGCGAATCGAATTGCTGAGCACTTGAAAACGTCTCGCCGCCCTGTTCGTCCTCACGCTCAAGCATGGGATTCTCGAGCAGATAGCGCTCGATTTCCTGCTGCATTTCGATCGTCGATAGCTGTAGCAGCTTGATCGACTGCTGTAGCTGAGGCGTCAGCGCCAGATGTTGGGAGAGTTTTAGCTGGAGGGCCGGCTTCATTGGTTGGGGTCGGTTTCTATCTACCGGTCAGAGCTTGAAGTGCTCGCCGAGATAAACCTTTCGTACGCTTTCATTATCGACGATTTCGTCCGGCCGTCCAGCCGCCAGAACATTTCCGGCATTGATAATGTACGCGTGGTCGCAAATACCGAGCGTCTCGCGGACGTTGTGGTCAGTAATCAGGACGCCGATTCCGCGCTCCTTGAGGAAGCGGATGATTTTCTGGATTTCGAGTACGGCGATAGGGTCCACCCCAGCAAATGGCTCGTCGAGCAGGATGAAACGCGGATTGGTGGCCAGCGCGCGGGCGATTTCGACGCGGCGCCGCTCGCCACCCGACAGGGCCGAGGCATTGACGTGGCGGACATGGCTGACATGCAACTCGGCAAGCAGGCCCTCGAGGCGATCGTTGAGCTCGGCTTCGGGCAAATTGAGCAGCTCAAGGATGGCCCGGATGTTTTCCTCGACATTGAGTTTGCGGAACACCGAGGCTTCCTGCGGCAGGTAGGACAGACCAAGCCTGGCCCGGCTATGCATCGGCAGGTGAGTCAGGCGATTGTCGTCGATGTAAACCTCGCCGCCATCCGCCGCGACCAGCCCGACAATCATGTAAAAACAAGTGGTCTTGCCGGCACCGTTCGGACCGAGCAGACCGACGACTTCGCCGGACTTGACCTCGAAGGAAACGTCCTCGACGACCGTCCGCGCCTTGTAACGCTTCTTGAGATTGTGGGCCGAGAGTTTGGCTGCCGGCATGTTCATTCTTCCACTCCCTGCATGGCCCGGCGAATGGCATCGTTGGAAAAACCACGATATTGCAGGAAACGCATCTGTTTGCCACGCTCTTCGGCCGTTTCCGGCGGTCGACCGAATTTCTTGGCCCAAATGGCCCGGCAGCGCTCGGTTTCATCACCGGCTTCAGGCAGCGCCGTGGCGATGTCGGCGTCGCTGACGCCTTGCTGGCGCAACTCCTGGCGCAGTCGCGCATCGCCGTAACGTCTTCCCCGCACGGCAACCCGTTGGGTAGCGTAGCGGCAGTCCGAGAGCAGGCGTTCGGCCTGCAGGGTATCGAGCACTCCCGATAGCTCCTCTGCCGATTCGGCATGCGGGGCGAGCTTGGCCTGCAAGCCGGCCCGGCTGTAGTCACGCCGGGTCAGCAGTTGCAGGGCGCGGACGCGCAAATCAGGCATCCGCCGTAGCTGCCTTGGTCGGCTTGATCACGGTGGTGCTGGCCGCCTCGCGGATCTTCGCCTCGATTTCCTGGGCGATTTCCGGGTGCGACTTCAGGAATTCGCGGGAATTGTCCTTGCCCTGGCCGATCTTTTCGCCCTTGTAGGAATACCAGGCGCCGGATTTTTCGACCAGCTTGTGGGCAACGCCCATTTCGACCACTTCACCCTGACGGGAAATGCCTTCGCCGTAGAGGATGTCGAAGATGGCTTCGCGGAAGGGCGGGGCGACCTTGTTCTTGACGACCTTGACCTTGGTTTCGCTGCCGATGACTTCGTCACCCTTCTTGATCGCGCCGATGCGGCGGATGTCGAGACGGACCGAGGCGTAGAACTTCAGCGCATTGCCGCCGGTCGTCGTTTCCGGCGAGCCGAACATGACGCCGATCTTCATCCGGATCTGGTTGATGAAGATGACCAAGGTGTTGGTCTTCTTGATGTTGGCGGTCAGCTTGCGCAGGGCCTGGCTCATCAGGCGAGCGTGCAGGCCGACCATCTGGTCGCCCATTTCGCCTTCGATTTCGGCGCGCGGGGTGAGGGCGGCGACCGAGTCGATGACAATGATGTCGACTGAGCCGGAACGCACCAGCATGTCGGCGATTTCAAGAGCCTGTTCGCCGGTGTCCGGCTGCGAGATCAGCAGGTCGCCGACATTGACGCCAAGCTTCTGGGCATATTGCGGATCGAGCGCGTGTTCGGCGTCGATGAAGGCAGCGACACCGCCGAGTTTCTGCATTTCGGCGACAACCTGCAGACAGAGCGTAGTTTTGCCGGAGGATTCCGGACCGTAGATTTCAACAACGCGGCCGCGCGGCAGGCCGCCGACACCCAGCGCGATGTCCAGACCCAGCGAGCCGGTAGACACGACCTGAATAGCTTCGTCGATTTCGGCATCACCCATTTTCATGATGGAACCTTTGCCGAATTGCTTTTCGATCTGTTGCAGCGCCGCGGCGAGCGCCTTTGCCTTGTTGTCGTCCATGGTATTACCTCGGAAATTTGAGCGGATTATGGCACAGGGGCCAAAGATGGAATAGAAATTGCTGCGTTTGGTCGACAGGCTGATTGTTCCGGATAGGCTATCGGCAGCCGTCAATTTTACTGATTACACGGAACAGACGAGGTATATTCCCAGCCCGCTCCGTCCTCACTTAAGCACTGTGTATAAATACAGTACATTCACCATGGCTGCTTGGCAAGAAAATTCTGCATTTGAATCAACCTTGAAACCTCCGTTGGACGTGGCAGATGGTGCGCCTGGGCGGGATGGCCGGCGCGCAGCGACGACGCAGCAGGCTCATGCCTGCAAGAAGGAGCGACAAAGCCGGGCGCCCGACCAGGCGTGCCAGCGGCCACGTCGCGCTGTCAGCCAAGGGGTGAATGGACTCGAAGGCGCAAAGGCCTGTATTCAGGCGGCTGACCAAGGCTGGATGAGCGGTCAACTGAGGTTTCAAGGTTCAAGGCTCAGGAAACTGCTGCTCGGTGTCTGGCTGGCTGTTCTGGCACCCACTATCTGGGCCAAGCCGGCCCCGTGGTACTGGTGGGCGAGCAAGTTGACCGATCACCGCGTCTGCGCGCAGACTTCACCTGGTTCCGGCTGGTTTCGCGAACCCACGGCGTTCAGGGACAGCGCTTGCAGCGTCCGGGTGAAACCATTTTGACTGCCTATTTGCCGCCACCCGACAATGGTCTTTCCGTCATTTATGTTGATAACGAAATCATCGTCGTGGACAAGCCGGCCGGACTGCTCTCCGTCCCTGGGCGCGGGGAGGGCATGGACGACTGCCTGGCCTCGCGCGTTCAGGCCAGGTTTCCCGATGCGCTGATCGCCCATCGTCTCGACATGTCGACCTCCGGCCTGCTGGTCCTGGCGCGCGGTGCAGAAATGCATCGACTGCTTTCGCGCTTTTTCCGCGAACGCCAGATCGACAAGCGTTACGTCGCCGTCGTCCATGGGCTGATGGCTGAGGATAGCGGCGAGGTTGAACTGCCGCTGATCTGCGACTGGCCGAATCGCCCCCGGCAAAAGGTGGATTTCGACATCGGCAAGCCGTCGCTGACCCGTTTTCGCGTCGTCAGCCGCGATCCAGCCGCCGATACGACGCGCCTCGAACTGGCGCCGGTGACCGGTCGCTCGCACCAGTTGCGCGTGCATATGGCCTCGCTCGGCCACCCGATTCTCGGCGACGACCTCTATGGCGCCGCGACGACTGCGCTGGCTGATCGACTGTTGCTGCACGCCACAGACTTGGGCCTTTTTCACCCGTTGACCGCAGCAGCCATCCAATTTCATTCCGACGCCCCGTATTGACGCTGCGAAACCGCACAACGAGACCGTATAATTTCAGCGTTTTCAACCTCTTGCCCCGGTCGACCACGCGATCATGCTGATCTGGTTCGTTGTTATTTACCTGCTCGTTTCCATCGGCATCGGCCTGTTTGCCGCCACCCGCGTCCATAGTGCCAAGGATTTCGCCGTGGCTGGCCGCCATCTGCCGCTGCCGGTCGTCACCGCCACCGTGTTCGCCACCTGGTTTGGTGCCGAAGCGGTGTTCGGCGTCTCCGCCACTTTCGTCAAGGAAGGCCTGACCGGCGTTGTCGCCGACCCCTTTGGCTCGTCGATGTGCCTCATCATCGCCGGCGTCTTCTTCTCCCGGAAGCTCTACAAACTCAATATCCTGACCCTTGGCGACTACTTCCGGCTGCGCTACAACCGCACGGTCGAGGTGCTCACCACGCTGTGCATCGTCGCCTCCTACCTCGGCTGGGTCTCGGCCCAGATCAAGGCGCTCGGACTGGTCTTCAATGTCGTCACCAACGGCTACGTCAGCCAGCCGGCCGGCATGATCCTCGGCTCGCTCATCGTGCTCACCTACACGACCCTCGGCGGCATGCTCTCGGTGGCCATCCTCGATTTTGTCCAGATGGGCGTCATCATGGCTGGCATGCTGTACATCGGCTATGTCGTTTCGGGCCTGACCGGCGGCGTCGAACTGGTCATCAATCACGCCTCGGCGGCCGGCAAACTTGATTTCTTTCCGCCGCCTGACCCATGGCTGTGGCTGACCTTCCTCGGTGCCTGGATCACCATGATGCTCGGCTCTATCCCGCAGCAGGACGTCTTCCAGCGCATCACCTCGGCCAAGACCCAGAGCATCGCGCTATGGGGCTCGATCATCGGCGCCTTGATCTATTTCTGCTTCACCTTCGTGCCGATGTTCATCGCCTACTCGGCGACGCTGATCGACCCCGTGCTGTTCAACGGCCTGCTGCAGACCGACTCGCAACTTGTCCTGCCCACCCTGGTCCTCAATCACACCCCGGTCTTCGCCCAGGCCATCTTTTTCGGCGCCGTGCTGTCAGCCATCATGAGCTGCTCATCGGCCACCTTGCTGGCGCCTTCCGTCGCTTTCTCGGAAAACATCGTGCGCGGCTTCTACCCGCATATGGGCGACCATCAGCTCCTGCGTGTCATGCGCGGCACCATCGTCGTCTTTGCCGGCATCGTCCTTGGCTTCGCGTTGTATTCCAACGCCAGCATTTTCAAGATGGTCGAAAACGCCTACAAGATCACCCTGGCTGGCGCCTTCGTGCCGCTCTTCTTCGGCGCTTTCTGGAAGCGGGCGACGACGCAGGGCGCGCTGGCCGCCATCATCGGCGGCTTGTCGTCGTGGATTCTGGTCGAAGTGCTGGTCAGCACGGCGGGGCACAGCGGCGGCGAATACACCTACGCGCTGGCCAGCGCCGGGCAGCTCGTTCCGCCGCAGCTCATCGGGCTGGGCGTCAGCATTCTCGGTATGATCGCCGGCTCGCTGCTGCCGCAATGGCTCGGCCACCCACTGCCGCACGAGAACATCCACGAAGCCCTGCACCATCGGGCGGCGGCGGAAACCCACCACACCACCGAACATCCGCACCATCACTAAGGGCTCGTTCGTCAATAACCTGGATTATTTGGTTCGCTGGGCTCGGGCGCGCTGCGGCGTTGCGAATCGCTTGTGTGGCTGGCTACACGGCGCGCTCCGCGCCTTGCATCGCCTCCCGATCCAGCGGCCAAATATCCAGGTTATTTCCTTACGAACCCTAACGCCGGACGCTCAGGACTTATCTGGCAGTGTGGCAAACCGTCACCCCAAAATCCGCTACGCCGGCATCATTGTTACGACACATAAGGGCTGACGGGCCGGCCAATCGCCCCTAAAATCAGGCCATGGCACATCACGGTCGTGGCCCCATCCTGCTTTCCCGCTACCTGGCGCTTGCCTGGTTCGGGCTGGTCGTGTACGGCAGCCTGCATCCGTTTTCCGGCTGGCGCGATACCGGCGTGTCGCCGATTGCCTTCCTTGAAGGCGGCTGGCCGCGCTACTGGACGGTCTTCGACCTGGCGGCCAATATCGCAGTGTACCTGCCCCTGGGCTTCTTTTTGACGCTGGCCCTGAGCAGCCTGCCCTGGCGCTTCACCGCCCCGATCCTCGCCGTGCTGCTCACCGGCAGCGTCAGTTTCGGTCTCGAAACACTGCAGACCTGGTTGCCCTCGCGCGTCCCATCCAATCTCGACCTCGCCTGCAACACGCTGGGCGGACTGCTCGGCGCGCTGTGGGCGCAACACGTCGGGCCGCGCGTCTTTGCCCGCATCGTCGCACTCGAACACCGGCTGATCGCCCCCATTCCGCATGCCGAACTCGGCCTGACACTGCTTGGCCTGTGGCTACTCGTGCCGCTCTCGCCGGAAACGCTGCTCTTTGGCGCCGGCGATTTGCGACAGATTTTCGGGCTGACCGGCGCCGTTCCCTTCGCCGCCGAAAGCTTCGTCATGATCGAGGCCAGCATCACCGCCTTCAATGCGGTCGCCGTCGGTCTGATCGTCCGCATGCTGTGTGCACGGCTGCTTTTCGCCTACCTCATCGTACCGATCTTCCTGTTCCTCTGTCTGGTCATCAGCACCGTCGCCGCCGCCGTTCTGGTCAGCCCGGCCGATTCGCTGGCCTGGCTGACGCCGGGCGCCAGGCTCGGACTGGTCGTCGCGGGCGGCATTCTTGCCGTCGCCCTCGCCCTGCCGGCAACGCCGCGCCTGATGATCGCCGTGCTGGCACTGATGGCGGGGACAGTGCTGGTCAACATGGCACCGCCCAACCCCTATTCGGAAGCGGCGCTGGCCGTCTGGCGGCAGGGGCACTTTCTCAACTTCAATGGCCTGACGCGCCTGGTCGCTACCCTATGGCCCTTCCTGACCCTGCCCTTCCTGTTCCTGACGACGCGCCGGATCCAGTAGCATGTTCCGCCAAACCGCTTACATTAAACTTTGAACCTTGCAACCTTAGCTGGGCGCGGCTGATGGTGCGCCTGGGCGGGATGTCCGGCGCGAAGCGACGATATGGCCCCTGCGCAGCAGGGATCGGTATCCATTGCGGACGCAGCAGGCTCATGCCGGCAACCGGACGCCCGACCAGACGTGCCAGTGGCCGCGTAGCGCTATCAGCCAACGGGTGAAGGGCCTCGAAGGCAGGGGAGCCCGTATTCACGCGGCAGACCAGACATGGATAAGCGGTCAACTGAGGTTTCAAGGTTCAACGCCTCTTTCAGGCGTTTTCCATGCAAGCCGGCAGGGGTGTCGAGAATGGCGAAATTGCAGTTTTTGGGCGGCAGCTGGAATTCTTCATCCGAAATTTCCCAGTGCCGAATGGGGGCAAGCTTGCCGGGTCGGGCCTCCAGCCAATGCCGGCTTGATTGCTGCCGGTCGAGGTCTCCCAAATAGACAATCTCATCGTGCTGGGCAAACCAGCTGGCGATATGGATTGACAGGGTTGATTTGCCGCACCCTCCTTTGGGGTTGGCCACCATGATTTTGCGCATCTGCATTGCTTATCTTCTGTTTAGTGTATAAAGTGTTTATATAGTTTATATCTTTCACACCCGTTCAGGAGAGCAAAATGAGCAAGGAAACCGCCGCCCAGCCCGCGAAGGATGAAGTCAAAGCAGCCGAAGTCGCAGCGCCTGTCGTTGAAAAGATCGCACCTGTCACCGTCGAAACGGTGTCCGCCGAACCCAGGAAGCAAGTTGCCACTGCGGCTGCAGTAGCAAAAGAGGCTGCCAAACCCAAGATTGAAAAGAAGGCTGTTGCTGCAAAGCCGGCCAAGAAAGTCGTTGCTGAAAAACCGGCTCCGGCACCGAAGGCTCCGGCCAAACCGGTAAAGAAGGCCCCCGCCGCCGCCAAGGAAAAAGTTGCCGAAGCACCGAAGGCAGAGAAAGCAGAAAAGGTGGCCAAGGTGAAGAAGCAAGCACCGAAGCCGCCGAAGCTGGTCCGTGACAGCTTCACCATTCCGGAAACCGACTACGCGCTGTTTGCAACCCTCAAGCAACGGGCACTGGTCGCCGGCGTTGAAGTGAAGAAGAGCGAAATATTGCGCGCCGCCGTGGTAGTGCTGGCCAAGCTTGATGATGCTGAACTCGTCAAGGCGATTGGCCTGGTTGAACGTATCAAGACGGGCCGCCCGAAAAAATAAGGATGTTCGGTCTGACGGGAGGCTGATCCGCCTCCCGGTTTATCGATGTTGCCTCGGCGCCAACTTCATTTTCCAGCTAGTGTAGGCGACTGTTGGCGCGAATCACTTTTTCCAAGATATCGCGAGCGCTCTTTGTCCAGATGAAAGGCTTGGGGTCTTTGTTGTGGTGAGCGATGTACTCGTCAATGGCGCTGACCAATTCCGGTACGCTGGTGAATACGCCGCGACGCAGCCGCTCGGTTGTGATGTCACGGAAGAAACGCTCGACCATGTTGAGCCACGAGGCCGATGTCGGGGTGAAGTGCATCATGACGCGCGGATGCTTGGTCAGCCATTTCCGCACGACAGGATGCTTGTGCGTGGCGCAGTTGTCCGCGATCAGGTGCAACGCCTTGTCCTTGGGTGTTTCGCGGTCAATTTGTTTGAGGAATTTCAGCCATTCGACATGGGTATGGCGCTGCTGGCACTGACCGATCAGCGTGCCGTCGAGCACATTCATGGCGGCAAACAGCGTAGTCGTGCCGTTGCGCTTGTAGTCGTGCGTCATTGTTTCCGCGCGGCCCTTCTTGAGCGGCAGGCCTGGCTGCGTGCGATCCACTGCCTGCACTTGGCTCTTCTCGTCACAACACAGCACCAGCGCGTGGGCGGGCGGCGACATGTACAAGCCAACGATGTCCTCGAGCTTTTCCACAAACTTGGGGTCGCGCGATACCTTGAACCTTGAAACCTCAGTTGACCGCTCATCCAGCCTTGGCCAGCCGCCTGAATACGGGCCTTTGCGCCTTCGAGGCGATTCACCCCTTGGCTGACCGCGCGACGCGGCTGCTGGCACGCCTGGTCGGGCGTCCGGCTTGGTCGCTTCGCCTTGCCGGCATGAGCCTGCTGCGGCCTCGCTTCGCGCCGGCCATCCCGCCCAGGCGAACCATCAGCCGCGTCTAGCTGAGGTTTCAAGGATTATCTTCTGATTGGCTGATTGCGCCCGGAAAGCTCGTCGCTCATGCGCATCGCGGCATCGCTGATCTGGCCCGTCGGATTCCGGCTGCAATACTGGTTCAGTTTCAGTTCCAGCGTGCCACTCGAAAAGCTGGAAACCTGCTGGTTCGGTAGCGCGTAGTTATGCCCGGTCAGAAAGCCGCGGATCCAGACGACGTAGGCGGCGCGCCGGTCGGGATCGTCCTTCGACTTGCTCCATGCGGCGCAGGACATGTCGTCGAAGCCGAGCAGATTCAAGGAGGCAGCGGAGGTGCTGGCCATCATCAGGCCGGCGCCGGCAGCCAGGATCAAGCGGGTCAATTTTGGTCGGTTCATACAGCGAGTATATGTCCGACGGTGCGCACAGCGATACCGATACAAGCACCGAGGGCGGTCGGGTTACACACTGCCGCAATGCGCGGCCCGGCGGAAATCAGCACGGCCACGCCGGGCAGGTCGAAGGGGAAAATCAGGAAGCCGGCGCTGGCGTTGAACAACTCGGCGCTAATCTGGCCGGCTTTGCGCATTTCATTCAACCTTGAAACCTCGGTTGGCCGTGGCAGATGGTGCGCCTGGGCGGGATGGCCGGCGCCAAGCGACGACGCAGCAGGCCCATGCCTGCAAGAAGGCGCGACAAAGCCGGGCGCCCGACCAGGCGTGCCAGCGGCCACGTCGCGCTGTCAGCCAAGGGGTGAATCGCCTCGAAGGCGCAAAGGCCTGTATTCAGGCGGCTGGCCAAGGCTGGATAAGCGGTCAACTGAGGCTTCAAGGTTCATGACCCCAGGGTCTCCGCACTCGGATTGAATAAACCGATTCATCATAGCC
>JAUYEI010000111.1 GCA_030691385.1 Azonexus sp. | reverse complement strand
TTTCAACCTTGAAACCTCAGTTGACCGCTTATCCAGCCTTGGCCAGCCGCCTGAATACAGGCCTTTGCGCCTTCGAGGCGATTCACCCCTTGGCTGACAGCGCGACGTGGCCGCTGGCACGCCTGGTCGGGCGCCCGGCTTTGTCGCTCCTTGCATCGCATCCCGCTCCAGCGGCCAAATATCCAGGCTCTTTCCTTACGAGCCCTAACCTCTGGCCGTGCCCAGGGAATGGCGTGGGCGTATCCCCGAGTACCTGAAGGATTACGTCTCGCTCAACCAGTTCATGTAGCACTTCGGGGCGTCAGCCGAAATCGCGACAAACGTCGTCGGTGTGGCCAGGTTTCGCTTGAGTAAGCAACTTAGCCAGACTAGACTAATGATTCGTCAGGAGGAGTCCACCCATGACCGCCATCAACATGCTGCAAGCAAAATCCAACCTGTCGCGCCTGGTCGAGTCCATTGAGCTTGGCCGCGAGCGGGAAATCGTCATTGCCCGAAACGGCCGGCCGGCTGCCAAACTGGTGCCCTTGTCCAGTGCGCCGCTAGCCAGTCGTATCGGTGTTGCCAAGGGCTTGTTCAAGGTTCCCGACGGCATCGACGCCCACAATGCCGAAGTGGCGCAATTGTTCCTGGGCACGCCATGAACCTGCTGCTTGACACCCATGTCGCACTGTGGGCGATTACCGACCACCCGAGTCTATCGGCCATGGCACGCGAATTGATTCTCTCGCCGCGCGCCACGGTCTGGATCAGCGTCGCCAGCATTTGGGAAATTTCCATAAAACACAGCCTTGGGCGGGGCGACATGCCGGTTTCGGGCGACGATGCCATTCGACATTTTCGGGCCGCCGGCTATCAGTTTCTGGCTATCGAGCCAGAACACGCCGCCGCCATCGAAGCATTGCCCAGGCACCATCAGGACCCCTTCGACCGGCTGCTCGTTGCCCAGGCTTTGATCGAACCCATGCGCCTGCTGACTCATGACAACACCGTCGCCCGCTACAGCGACACCGTCGTGCTGGTCTGACCCATGCGCCCATTTACAAATTTTGTGAGTCACTGACGCCAAAATGTTCAGCATGTAGTCAAACCGACTTCGTCTGAAGTCGAAAATGCTACATCCGCCACCCGGTACACCGAAAGTCCCACCAACGCAATGCTCGGCAGCAGCACCAAACGCCGTATCGATACCCGCCGCGCCATCGTCGCCGAAATCGAAGCCGAGCAAGCGCTGGTCAATGCCAACAAACAACTGATCGCCTGCTTCGAGGCCAAGATCAAGGTGAGCACCAACCGGATCTGGGGTGGCAGTGAGTAAGGCGTTTGCGGCAAGCAGGGCGAAATTTCGTTTTTGGCCCTTTTTTACGGTAGACCGTAGCAAGCCCGGGTGACCGTGGAAGAGAAAAACCGGAGGCCTGTCCTTCGGTTTTTGCTTTTCAGGGGCTTACTGCACCTCGCCGCCAGCCGCCAGCGTCCGGATGATGCGCACGCAATCCACATCGGACTGGTGGTAGGCCGATTTGACGTACTCGATATAGGCCCGTTCCTCGGAGTTCGGATCGGTGGCCAACGTTGTCCGGTAAGCGAAACGCAGGAAAAGGAAGCCGGGTTCCGGCTCTTCGATGCTGATCATCAGGCTGCCGCCGGGATGGACCTCGGACGGCTGGATGTCGAAACGCACCGACGTCATGTCGGCCAGCGTCACCCGGTCATGAATCACGGCCGGGCCGAAATCGAGTTCGCGGAGCAGGGTGTCGGCCTGCCGTTCAAGAATGGTGCAGGATTCCAGTCCGGGCAGGAAAGGGACGGCATTTTCAACGCGGTGGAGCAGGCCCTGCCATAGCTGATCGCGGGTCATGGTCTCGACCAGCGGATTTTCCGGGTCGTTGATCTGGATAAGATGTTCGAAGTTCATGGATATATTGTATTTCATTGCCCGGCTGCCCATTGCTTTGTAGACCGCGCCTTGCCGTTTTGCGCGCACTGCCTGCGGCTTGTCTTCGCGCACTGAGCGGCCGGGCGATGAAATGAAAGGGTCGTGTTAACATCCCTGCCATGCAACTAGAACGTATCCTCCAAAAACACGGTTTTGGCTCCCGTCGGGAATGCCGGGGCCTTATCCGCCGCGAACGTGTCGCGATCAATGGCCAGGTTTGCGACGATCCTTTCGTCGAACTCGATACCGACGGGCTGGTTTTCACCGTCGATGGCGTCGATTGGCCCTACGCCGAATTCGCTACGCTGATGCTCTACAAGCCGGCCGGCTACGAATGCTCGCGCAAGCCGAAACATCACGCCAGCGTCCTCGAACTGCTGCCGGTGCCCTTGCGCGAACGCGATGTCCAGCCGATCGGCCGTCTCGATGAAGACACCACCGGTCTGTTGCTGATTACCGACGATGGCCAGTTGAATCACCAACTCTCCTCAGCCAAGCGCAAGGTGCCGAAAGTTTATCTGGCAACGACCAAGCACCCGCTTGACCAAGTGCAGATCGACCAACTGCTGGCTGGCGTCGTGCTCGCCGACGAATACGAATCGATATCTGCCGCCGCGGCCGAAATCGTCGGCGAAAAGCTGCTGCGCCTGACCTTGACCGAGGGCAAGTACCATCAGGTCAAACGCATGGTCGCTGCCGTCAGCAACCGCGTCGAGGCGCTGCATCGCGAAGCCGTCGGCGAACTGACCCTGCCGCCCGACCTCAAGCCCGGCGAGTGGCGCTGGCTTTCTGCGGTCGACCTGCAAAAACTCGGATATTCCAAATGACCCTGACCGAAATGCGCTACATCGTGGCCCTGGCCCGGGAGCGGCATTTCGGCAAGGCAGCCGACGCCTGCCACGTCAGCCAGCCGACGCTGTCGGTGGCGCTCAAGAAAGTCGAAGGCCAACTCGGTTCACCGCTTTTCGAACGCGGCGCCAGCGATGTCCGCATCACCCCGCTCGGCGAGCGCATCGTCGTCCAGGCCACCCGTGTGCTCGAAGAGGCAGTCAAGCTCGAAGAAATTGCCGAAGCGACGGGCGAACCGCTGAGCGGCCAACTCCGTGTCGGCATCATCTACACCATTGCGCCCTACCTGCTGCCCCAGTTGATTCCGGCGCTGAGCAAGCAGGCGCCAAAAATGCCGCTCTTCCTCAAGGAGGATTTCACGGCCAACCTGATTCCCGCGCTGAAGGCCGGCGAACTCGACGTCATCATCATCGCGCTGCCTTTCGCCGAGCCGGGACTGGTTGCCCAGCCGGTGTACGACGAGCCTTTTCGCATCGTCGTCCCGGCCAGCCACCCCTGGGCTTCACGCTCGGACGTCAATGGCGACGAACTCAACGGTCAAAATCTGTTGTTGCTGGGTCAAGGCAACTGTTTCCGCGATCAGGTACTCGAATCCTGCCCCCGCCTCAGCGCCCCGGATGCGCTTGAACACTCGCTCGAAGGCAGCTCGCTCGAAACCATCCGCTACATGGTGGCCAGTGGCGCTGGCGTCGCGGTGATGCCGAGCACGGCAGCCGATCCGCTGATCACCAGGGAACCGATGGTCAAGGTGCTGCCCTTTGCCGGCGTTCAGCCCAAACGCACGGTCGGCCTCGTCTGGCGCATCACCTTCCCGCGTCCGCAGGCCATCGACGCCGTGCGGGCAGCGCTGCTCGCCTGCCAGCTACCGGGAGCCTCGGCCGTTCGCTGAGGTTTCACGTGGAACGGCTGGCTCGATAACCCTCATTTCGCCGTTCGAAAAAAAGCCCTCAGCGTTTCCGGAGGGCTTTTTGCTGATTTGCTGCCTGTGAATCAGGTCGCTGCGTCGGCTTTCTTCTTGGCCGGCGCCTTGGGCTTGGCCACCTTCTTCTCGAACTCGAAGCCGACCTTGCCATCCTTGGCGACCAGATAGGCCGAGAACTTGCGGCGGGTACGGTTCGAGACAAATTCCTTGAGCAGGTCGGTCTTGCCTTCGGCCAGCAATTTCTGCATCTGGCCGAGGTCAATCGGCTGTTGAAGAATGATCTTGCCGGAGCGGAAGTCGCAGGTCTTGTCCGGGCCGACCGATTTCTCGCAGACGTAGGAAGTGCCATGGTCGAATACGCTGCTGGCGCATTTCGGGCATTTACCGAGGCTTTCCTGGGCCGAGAAGTCGACCGGTTCGGCATCGGCGGCATCCGCCTTGTCCTGGCCGAAATCGAATTCCGGCTCCTTGTTGTCGTTGAGCTTGATGGCGGCCGCGAAAGTGCGGCCCATCTTGTTGCGGAAACCGGTCAGCGGGCCGATCTGGCCTTCGGTGATCAGGGTGTCGATTTCGGCTGGTTCGAACTGGCGGCCGGCAACGATTTTCCACAGCGAGTAGTCGCAGCCACCGCACTGGAATTTCTTGTAGGTTTCGCGAATTTCGCCGCCGCAGCGTGGGCATTTTGCGGTCAACACGCCGAAATCGCCGGGAATCGTGTCGGCTTCATAGTGCTTGGCGCGTTCGACCATGTGACGGGTCATTTCGGCGATTTCGCGCATGAATTCGTCGCGCGTGAATTCGCCCTTTTCGATGCGGCCGAGCTTCCATTCCCAGTCGCCAGTCAGTTCCGGCTGGGTCAATTCGTTGATGCCGAGGCCGTTGAGCAGAGTCATGAGCGAGAAGGCCTTGGCCGTCGGGATCAGTTCGCGGCCTTCGCGGTGCATGTATTGCTCGCCGATCAGGTTTTCGATGATCTGGGCGCGCGTTGCCGGGGTGCCGAGGCCGCGGCCGGCCATCGCCGCCTTGAGTTCCTCGTCATCGACCATCTTGCCGGCGCCTTCCATGGCGGAGAGCAGGGTGGCTTCCGAGTAGCGTGGCGGCGGCTTGGTGGCGTTGGCCTTGACGGTGACTTCGGCGGTTTTGACCTTTTCCTTGGCGTCGACTGCAACCAGGTTGCCCTCGTCACCGTCCTGGCCTTCCTTGCCATGTACGGCCAGCCAGCCCGGATTGACCAGGACCTTGCCCTCGGTCTTGAAGGGGTGGCCTTCGACACGGGTGATGCGGGTGGTCACCAGGTATTCGGCGGCCGGGAAGAAGACGGACAGGAAGCGCTTGACGACGAAGTCGTAGAGCTTCTGTTCGAGTTCGTTGAGGCTTTTCGGGGCTTGTGGCGTCGGAATGATGGCGAAGTGATCGCTGATCTTGGCGTTGTTGAAGATGCGCTTGTTGGGCAATACCCAGTTGCGCGCCAGGATCTGGTGGGCAAACGGCGAGTAGCGGGCGAGCAGGACCTCGTCGTGACCCTTGCCGGCGCCTTGGCCGGTGAGCACGGTCAGTGTTTCCTTGACGGTGGCGATATAGTCTTCCGGCAGGCAGCGCGAATCGGTCCGCGGGTAGGTCAGGACCTTGTGCTTTTCGTACAGCGCCTGGGCCAGCGACAGCGTGGTCTTGGCCGAGAAGCCGAAACGGCTGTTGGCTTCGCGCTGCAGGGTGGTCAGATCGAAGAGTGCCGGCGACAAACGGGTTTCCGGCTTGGCTTCCTCGGTTACCTCTCCCGGCTTGCCCAAGGTGGCGGCACGGATGGCATCGGCCTTGGTTTGCTCCCACAGGCGGTCGGCGCGGGCGTGCTCGTCGTCGTTCTTGCCCTTGAATCCTTCGTCGAACCATTTGCCTTTGTAACTGCCGGCTTTGGCGGTGAATTCGGCTTCGACCTCCCAATAGTCGCGCGGCTTGAATTCGCGGATGCGTTTTTCGCGCTCGACGACGATGGCCAGCGTCGGGGTCTGCACGCGGCCGACGGTGGTCAGGTGGAAGCCGCCGGTCTTCGAATTGAAGGCCGTCATCGCCCGCGTGCCGTTGATGCCGACCAGCCAGTCGGATTCGGAGCGGCAGACGGCGGCGTCGCCGAGACCCTGCATTTCGTTGCCGTTGCGCAGGCGCGAGAAACCGTCGCGGATCGCGCCTTGCGTCATCGATTGCAGCCACAGCCGTTGTACCGGTTTGCCGGACTTGGTGTGCTGGGCGATGTAATTGAAGATCAATTCGCCTTCACGCCCCGCGTCACAGGCATTGATCAGGGCGCTGACATCCTTGCGCTTGATGAGCTTGGCCAGCACCTTGAGACGCGATTCGGTCTTCTCGATCGGCTTCAGCGCGAAGTGCGGCGGGATGACCGGGAGATGGGCAAATGACCACTTGCCGCGCTTGACCTCGAATTCCTCGGGACAGGCGAGTTCCAGCAGGTGACCGACAGCCGAGGAAATGACGTGGGTATCATTTTCGAAATAGTCGTCGTGCTTGGTGAAGCCCCCCAACGCCTTGGCGATGTCGGCAGCGACGGAGGGTTTCTCGGCAATTATCAGCTTTTTGGTCATGTTGGGGCCTGTGGAGTCCGGGGCATGATAAGTGCCCGGTGCGCGGCTTGGCAAGCCGTCTATATAGATAGGAGGCCTAGCTCAGGCGCTGGTAGCGGTTGCCGGGCAGGGGTGCGATTTTGCCCGAGAGTTCGAGCATCAGGAGTTCGGGGAGTAATAGTTCAGCACTCTGGCCGGTGTAGTCGACGAGGTCGTCGAGACTGCATGGATCGTGGCCGAGGGCGGCGAGTACAGGGTGTTCGTCGTCAGTCGGGGTGGATTCCACTGGTTCTTCCGGAGAAGTGAAGTTACCCAGTTCTTCCAGAATATCGCTCGCCGTTTCGACCAGTTTGGCGCCCTGCTTGATCAGTTTGTGACAACCGCGAGCGACCGGCGAGTGAATGGAGCCGGGGATGGCGAAAACCTCGCGCCCCTGTTCGCCAGCCAGGCGGGCCGTGATCAGCGAACCGCTTTCGAGCGCTGCCTCGACGACCAGTACGCCGCGCGCCAGGCCGGAAATGATGCGGTTGCGCCGCGGGAAATTGGCGGCAATAGAGGGTGTGCCGAGTGGAAATTCGGAAATGACGGCACCGCGTTCGACAATGGCCAGTGCCAGTTCCTTGTTGCGGGCGGGGTAGATGCGGTCGGCGCCGGTACCGATGACGGCAATCGTGTCGCCGCCAGCCGCCAGGGCGCCACGGTGGGCGGCAGCATCGATGCCGAGCGCCAGGCCGCTGACGATGCAGAGGCCATTGCCGGCCAGTGCCTTGGCAAAACTCTCTGCCGTTTGCAGGCCTTGTGGTGTCGCATTGCGGCTGCCGACCATGGCCAGCCCGCGCTTCTGGAGCAGGGCGGGATTGCCGCGCACGTAAAGCAGGCTGGGCGGGTCGGCGATTTCGAGCAGCGTCTTCGGGTAGGCGTCGTCGGCGAGGGTCAGGATATGCTGTCCCGGCTGGCTTGCCCACTCGATGCCGCGCTCGATTTCTTCCGATGGATCAAAATCAAAGAGCAGGTCGGCGCGGTCGCCGATGACGCTGCGTGCAGCGAGTCGCCCGGCGGCCAATACAGCTTCGGGTAAACCGAAAGCGGCGAGTAGCTTTCGTTGCGACTCGCCGCCGATACCTGGGATAAGCGTCAGCCGTAACCAGGCGGCCAGACCTTCGGAGATGATCACGGGTTTCTAGCCGAATCCCCGATGATGACGGACTTGGAGGAGTCGACGACCAGTGCGTAGGCGACGTTATCGAATACGCGGAAGACGAAGGCGAGGCCATAACGCTCTTCCGGAACCGGCGTCAAGGTACGGATGCCTTTATCGTCAGTGTTGATCGAGACACGCTTGCGGAACAGGGCGAGGACGTGGCCGACTTCCAGCCCGTCGCGCTTGCCGCGCGTCAGCGAAACGACGGATGTCGTACCACCTTCCTGCACCCCGCCATAGATCGACATGATGCGGGCGGCGATTTCACGATCAGGGCGATGCGGAACGTAGGAAATGATTTCTGGCGGCGGAGCCGGGATGAGTTCGTCACCGCGAGCCATTTCTTCCTTGGCCATAGTGACGCGCAAGGAAGCTGGCTCTCCCGGCTTGAGCAGGCGGGCGTTGCCCAGGAAGAAAGCTTCGTAGGCAACGGTTGCACCCGTTTCCGGATCCTTGAGCGGCTTGCCCCTGCGGAACACGTGCCATTTTTCAACGCTGGCATCGGGAATGCCGCTGGCGTAGAAAGAGTCGCCGCTACCGAGCAGCATGCGGTCTTCCTGGGCGGCAGTGATTTTCACGCCACTGTTACTGTCGCTCGCTTGAGCAATCAGTGGTTGGGAAATGAAGGGCTCGATGACGTTGGGCGGGATGCTCGGGATGACTTGCTGCGACGGGGTGCTATGTACCGTCGGCTGGATCCTGCCATCCTGGCCGGTGACCCGCTTGGCCATTTTGAGGCGCGGCGACCCACTCGATGTGTCGAGCAGGATGATGTCGCCCGGATAGATCCAGTGCGGGTTCTTGATTTCTTCCTTGTTCATCTGCCAGATTTCCGGCCAGCGCCAAGGTTGCTTGAGGAATTTGCCCGAAATGTCCCACAGGGTGTCGCCTTTGACGACGATGTGGCGGTCAGGTGGGTTGTCGACGAGCGTTAGCGGCTCGGCGGCCGATGCGCAGGCGGCCGTCACGGCCAGGATGAGCGCGGATATAATGCGGACCATAGTCGTAACCTCACGTGCCGGCGGAACGCAATATCATTGTCGCAGTCTCAAGAGAGCGGCGATCAACTTGCGTTCCATATCTCGGGAATTGCTTTAGATTCTGCACGTAATAACCTAATCGAGCAAGCTTTTATTCCTATTTTCATATGGCCCTCTTACCCATTTTGCGTTTCCCCGACCCGCGTCTGAAAAAGGTGGCGGCACTTGTTACCAAGGTCGATGACAGCACCCGAAAACTCGTCGCCGACATGGCAGAAACCATGTACGAGGCTCCGGGGATCGGCCTGGCGGCGACTCAGGTCGATGTACACAAGCGTATCGTCGTGATCGATGTGTCTGAAGATAAGAGCGAGTTGCGGGTTTTCATCAATCCGACTCTCGGCCGGTGCGAGGGTTCGCAGATTGGCGAAGAGGGCTGCCTGTCGGTGCCTGGTATCTACGACAAGGTCGAACGTGCCGAGCGGGTGTCGGTGACGTATCTCGATCTCGATGGCAAGCAGCACATGCTGGAGGCCGAGGGCTTGCTGGCGGTGTGCATCCAGCACGAAATCGACCATCTCAACGGGACGGTGTTCGTCGACCACCTGTCGCTGCTTAAACAGACTCGGATCAAGAACAAGATGGCCAAACAGGCGCGCGTTACCGCATGAGGCTGATTTTTGCGGGAACTCCCGAATTTGCCGCGCGGACCTTGCAAGCCATCGTCTCGGCGGGGCATGACGTGGCGCTGGTGCTGACTCAGCCGGACCGGCCGGCCGGGCGCGGTATGAGCTTGCAGCCGTCGGCAGTCAAGACGGTGGCGCTGAAAAACGGAATTGAAGTATTTCAGCCGCTGACGCTGAGGGATGCCGAGGCGCAGGCGAAGATTGCGGCGGTCGGTGCCGAGGTCATGGTGGTGGCGGCTTATGGCCTGATTCTGCCGCAGATCGTGCTCGACATGCCGCGTTTCGGTTGCATCAATATCCACGGTTCGTTGCTGCCGCGCTGGCGCGGTGCGGCGCCGATTCAGCGCGCCTTGCTGGTCGGCGATGCCGAGACGGGGGTTTGCATCATGCAGATGGAGGCTGGTCTGGATACCGGGCCGGTGCTACTGCGCGGGGCTTTTCCCATTGAGGCAAACGATACGACGGCGACCCTGCATGACCGGCTGGCTGAACTCGGTGCTCAACTGATCGTCGAGGCTCTGGGCAGGCTGCCCTTGCCGGCCGAGCCGCAGCCGGCAGAGGGCGTGACTTACGCGCACAAGATCGAGAAGGCCGAGGCGCTGATCGATTGGTCGAAGAGCGCGGTGGAACTGGATCGCCACATCCGCGCCTTCAATCCGTTTCCCGGCGCGCAGGCCTGGTTTGGTGGTCAGACGGTAAAACTGTGGCAGGCGACGCCGGTGGCCGGCGATGGTGAAATTGGCACCATTTTGGCGGTTGACCGGAGCAGGGTCGTCGTGGCCTGCGGCGCGGGCGCGCTGGCGGTCAGCGAATTGCAGAAGGCCGGCGGCAAGCGTTTACCGGTGCAGCAGTTCCTGGCGGGGCATCCGCTGCAAGTGGGCGATCGCTTCGATACGCCGGCCTGATCGGCTGTTCAGCCCCCGAGGTGGCTGCGTGCGATTTCTTTTTTCCAGGCGATTGGGCGCGAAGCGGGTGATAGCTTCGTCAAACAGCGCGTGCGCCCGCTGGCTGTTGTCACCGCTGAAGTTACAGACGTAGACATCGAGCGTCACGCTGGCAATCTCCGGCCAGGTATGCACGGCGAGGTATGCACGGCGAGGTGGGATCGGCGAGGACGACGGTGCCGGTCACGCCAGCCGGCTGACCGCTGGCATCGCGAAAAGCGTGGAAGAGCCGGCCGACCACGGTCAGTCCATGCCGCTGGCAGGCATCGACGCAGAACGATTCGAGCCCCGGTGCGTCGAGCAGGAAGCCCGGGACGCAGCGGCAGTCGTGGAGGTCGGCGATCAGGTTCATATGACAACTCTATGGTGTTTCACGTGAAACGCGCTGGCCGAAAATGGCTTCGAGCAGTCCGCCCAGCCGGTAGCCGGCGTCGACGATGCGACGCTCGGCAATGTCCCGGCTGCGGCGGCGAAAATCCTCGCTGATGATCGGCAGCAGGCTGCCGCTGGCATCCGGGTAGGCTTCGGCGAGCAGGCGATGGCTTTCGTCGCGCCACAGCGCGACATTGCCCTGCCTTGGCGCGGGGTGGTTCTCAAGCAGGCGTGCCGCGTTTTGCTGCAGGCGCTTGCCGCGCAGCCAGGGCGGGCCGGGCAGATCGTCCCAGTAAACATGCAGGCTGCTGAACGGCAGACGTTTGTTGAACGGGTTTTCGATTTCGAACCGGTTGCCACCCTCGTCGCCGTGGCGGCCGACGTGCAGCGGCTGGTGGATGTCGGCAAGGAGGTGGGCGAGCCAGGGCAGGGCATTTGAAATTTCGGCCTTTTTTCCGGTTGACCGTAGGATTCGGCTCAGGCGTTCGATTTGGGCGTCCAGTTCGCCGGATTTCGTCTGGCCGGCAGCGTCGAGGTCTACGTAGTGCCAGCGTTTGTGGCGCGCTGTGTCGGGCAGCCCGGGGAGTGCCGGCGTGGCGGGTTCCCGGTCCTCGTCGTAAAAGCGCGGGTCGTTGCGTATGTCGTCCGGCCAGGTCGAGGCTTCGGCGAAGATATCGACGTCTTTGGTCGAACGCGATTTTTCGATCCAGCGCTCGTAGTCGGGGTGGCGGGACAGTGCCTCGGCGATCGCCGCCTGGGTTGGCGGCGACAGTTGTTGCCAGGCAATGACGGCCGTCAGCCGGTGGCCGGCCGCGTTCCAGGCACTGGCTGGCGCGGGCACGGCAAAGAAAAACAGGGCGAGGAGGATTTGCCGCATTCGGTCATTATGCCGCGTAGCGCTGTCAGCCAAGGGGTGAATGGCATCGAAGGCATGGGAGCCCGTATTCACGCGGCAGACCAGACATGGATGAGCGGTCAACTGAGGTTTCAAGGATAATGGCCGCCTATGTCCAGTTTGTCGCTCAATTCACTCGCTTACGCCTTGTTGCAGGCGTCCCGCATCGATACCGCCGTTTTCGGCGGGCAAAGTCTGGCTGAAGGCCTGCTTGGCCGTGTCGAGCCGGTAGCTCGCCCCGCCGTCCAGGATCTCGTCTACGGCAGCCTGCGCGCCTATGGGCGCGGCGATTTCTTCCTGTCCAGGCTGCTCCAGAAGCCGCTGGCCAGCGACGAAGTGCGCGCCCTGTTACTGGTCGCCATCTATCGCCTCGAAACCCGGCCGGATGCTGCGCATACCGTTGTTGATCAGGCTGTTTCGGCGGCCGGCGAGGTGGCTGGCGGGAATTTCAAAGCGCTGGTCAATGGCGTGTTGCGCAACTTCCTGCGCCAGCAAGTCGCGCTGACCGCCGAATTCGCCGCCGACCCCGTCGCTTCAGCCATGCACCCGGACTGGTGGCTGGCCCAGTTGCAGGCCGCCTATGCGCAGGACTGGCCGGCCATCGTTGCCGCCGGCAATGCGCCGCCGCCAATGGGCTTGCGCGTCAATACCCGTCGCGTTTCGCGCGACGATTACATCATGAAGCTGGCGGCGGAAGGTATTTCTGCCCGGCCGGTCGGCGAATGTGGGCTGGCGCTCGACAAGCCGGTGCCGGTCGACGCGCTGCCGGGTTTCGCCGATGGTCTCGTTTCAGTGCAGGACCCCGGGGCACAAATGGCCGCCACGCTGCTTGATCCGGCCCCGGGCAGTCGCGTGCTCGATGCCTGCGCGGCGCCCGGCGGCAAGACGGCGCACCTGCTCGAACGCAGCGAAATCGACCTGCTGGCGCTCGATCTGAAACCTTCGCGCTGCCGGCGTGTGGCGGAAACCTTGTCGCGCCTCGGCCTGAGCGCCGAGATTCAGGATGCCGACTGCGCCAATCTGACGAACTGGTGGGACGGCCGCCCCTTCGATGCGGTGCTCGCCGACGTGCCGTGTACGGCGAGCGGCGTCGTGCGCCGCAATCCTGATGCCAAATGGTTGCGCCGCGAGGCCGATATTGCCAGTTTTGCCAAAGCGCAGGCGTGTATTCTCGATGCCTTGTGGCAAGTCGTGCGGCCGGGCGGTAAGCTGCTCTATGTGACCTGCTCGGTCTTTCCGGCCGAAAATGGCGGACAGATCGGACGCTTCCTGGCCTACCAGCCGCAGGCTCACCGTTGTCACGAAGAACAGCTCTTACCGACCGCTGAACACGATGGCTTTTTCTACTGCCTGCTCGAAAAGCGTGCTTGACCAACTGCGCCGATGGCTGGCGTTGCTGGTTTTCGTGCCGGTTTTGGCGTGGGCCGCAGAAATTGACATTGCCGATCCCCTGCTTTCCGCCGGAGAAGACGGCTATGTCCTGTCGGCCGATTTCAAGTTCGAACTCAATCCACGCCTCGAAGAGGCGGTGACCAAGGGGGTCGTGCTTTATTTCGTCGCTGATTTTGAGCTGGCCAGGGCGCGTTGGTACTGGCTCGATGAAAAACTGGTCAGCCGCAGCCTGACCTATCGTCTGTCCTACCACGCGCTGACCCGGCAATACCGGCTGACGACCGGTGGCCTGCATCAGTCCTTCCAGAGCTTGTCCGAGGCCACGCAAGTACTGTCCCGGCTACGCAACTGGACCGTCATCGACAAGAACGACAAAGCGGTCCGTTCCGGCGAAGCCTATGCCGCATCGCTGCGCCTGCGCCTCGACGTCACCCAGTTGCCGCGTCCCTTCCAGATATCCGCGCTCGGCAACCGGGACTGGAGCCTCGCTTCCGACTGGAAGACCTGGCCGGTCAACCTGCTTCCGGCAGCCTCGCCGGCGGAGGCCAGGTGAAACGTATCATCGCGGCCGGCGGGGCGTTCGCGGCAGCCATCGGCGGCATCCTGTGGTTCCTGCTGCTGATGTCCACGGCGGCGGATACCGTGCTTTTCTCGCGCAACTATCCGCTGCTCATCGCCCTTAATGTGGTGCTGGCGCTTGGCATGCTCGGGCTGGTCGGCTGGCAGTTGCGCACCTTGTGGCGCGATTATCAGGCCCAGGTTTTCGGTGCCCGGCTCAAGCTCCGCCTGATGCTGATGTTTGGCGTCATCGCCGTGTTGCCCGGGGCGCTGGTCTATGGCGTTTCGGTCCAGTTCGTCACCAGGTCCATCGAAAGCTGGTTCGATGTGCGCGTCGAGAAGGCCCTTGAATCCGGTCTGCAGCTTGGCCGCTCGGCCCTCGACTCCCTGCTGCTTGATCTCGGCGAGAAAGCGCGCAGTGTGGCGGCCGAGCTCTCGGACATCCAGGAGTCATCGCGCCGCTCCGCCCTGTTGCGCCTGCGTGAAGAAAAGGGCGTCCAGTCGGTGGCGCTCTTCTCGGTCGGCGGCCAATTGCTGTCGAGCGCGACCACTGAACTGTCCAGTCTCCTACCCGATTTGCCCAGCCAGTCGCAGTTGAAGCAGGCGCGTAGCACGCAGATGGTGAGTACCATCGAAGGCGATGGCGGCAAGCTCTACCTGCGTGTGCTGGTGCCGGTCAGCGCCCGGGGCATGTTCGAGGAACCACGCATCCTGCAACTGACCCAGCCTGTGCCATCGGGGCTGGCGCATGACGCCGATGCCGTGCAGGGGGTTTACCGCGACTATCAGGAATTGCAACTGGCCCGCGAAGGCCTGACCCGGATCTATGCGCTGACGCTGACGCTGACCGTGCTCGTCGCGCTATTCGGCGCCTTTGCCCTGGCCTACGTCATGGCCCGCCGGCTGGCTGCGCCGCTCTATATCCTGGCCGAAGGCACGCAGGCCGTGGCGCAGGGCGACTTCTCGCCGCGCCAGGCGATCTACAGCGGCGATGAACTCGGTGTCCTGACCCAGTCCTTCAACCGGATGACCCGTCAGCTTAACGATGCCCGCCGCGAAACCGAGCGCCATCGGGCCGAACTTGAATCGGCGCGCGGCTATCTCGAATCCATCCTCGCCAACTTGTCCACCGGCGTGCTGGTTTTCGACCGCCATTTCGTCCTGCGTACCGTCAACGAGGGTGCCCTGACCATTTTGAACGACGACTTCATGGGCCTGGTTGGTTCTGCCGCCGAGGATTGGCCGCACCAGCAGGCGCTCGGCACCTTCATTCGCGAGCATTTTTCCGGTACCGAAGAAGCCGAGTGGCAAGCCCAGCTCGAAATGGAACGCCCGAATGGCATGCCGCAGGTGCTGCTGCTGCGCGGTTCGCGCCTGCCCGAGGCGAGCGGCGGTGGCGATGTGGTGGTTTTCGACGATGTCACGCGCCTGATCGCCGCCCAGCGCAGCGCCGCCTGGGGCGAAGTGGCGCGTCGTCTGGCCCACGAAATCAAGAATCCACTGACGCCGATCCAGCTATCGGCCGAGCGTCTGCAGTTCAAGCTGGCCGACAAGTTGTCCAATGGCGATGCCGACATGCTGGCGCGTGGCACGCAGACCATCATCAACCAGGTCCAGGCCATGAAGCGCATGGTCGATGATTTCCGCGATTACGCCCGGATGCCGGCGCCGGAAGTGGCCGAGCTTGACTTGAACGAGCTGATCGGCGAAGTGCTGGGACTCTACGAAAGTTCATCGGCAAGCATCGAAGCCCGGCTGGCCACCGATTTGCCGCCGATTCTCGGCGACGCCACGCAATTGCGGCAGATCATCCATAACCTGCTGCGCAATGCTGAAGATGCGCTGGAAGGTCGAGACGAAACGCGCATCCTGATCCAGACTGAAGTAGTTGGCCGTCAAGCCAGCCTGACGATTGCCGACAACGGCCCCGGCTTTCCGGTCGAGCTGTTGCCGCGCATATTCGAACCCTATGTCACGACCAAGGCCCGTGGCACCGGCCTCGGCTTGCCCATTGTCAAAAAAATTGTCGAAGAACACTTGGGTACCATCGAAATAAGCAATGCACCCGAGGGCGGCGCACGGATCGATATTCGCCTGCCCCTGGTGAAAGTGGAGGAAGCCAAAAATGGCAATCATTCTGGTCGTTGATGACGAAGTCGGCATACGCGAACTGTTGTCGGAAATCCTGATCGACGAAGGCTACGACGTCCGTGTCGCCGAAAATGCGACGGCAGCTCGTCAGATTCGTAACGAGTTGCGCCCTGATCTGGTCTTGCTCGACATCTGGATGCCCGACACCGATGGCATCACCTTGCTCAAGGAGTGGCATGCGGCCGGGCATCTCAACATGCCGGTCGTCATGATGTCCGGGCATGGCACGATCGACACGGCGGTCGAGGCGACGCGCTTTGGTGCCTTCGATTTCCTCGAAAAGCCCATCGCACTGCAAAAACTGCTGTCCACGGTCCAGAAAGCCCTCAAGCACGACAAGCCGCCGGCGCGTCTGGCGCTGACGCTGGAGGCGTTCAGTCGTCTTGCTTTCGTCAAGGAATTCAAGCGGCGTCTCGAGCAGGCGGCGGCCAAGTCGCCCATTTTGCTGATCAAGGGCGCCAATGGCGGCATGGCCGAAATTTGTGCCCGGACCCTGCAACCGCCGCGGGCGCCGTGGCTCGACCTATCCGGCGTGAGCAGTGCGTTGTCGCAGGAAATGCTCGAAAAGGTGACGGGCGGCATCCTGTTCGTGCCGGATTTGGCCGGGCTCGGCAAAATGCAGCAAATGAACATGGCTTTTGCGGTCGACCGTCTGGAAAAGCTCAATCTGCAAATGATCGCCGCCACGGTGAGCAGCGCCAGCGTGCTCAGTGAAGCCGGTTGGGACAGCAAACTGCTGGCCCGCCTCGGCGAAATCTGGGTGGCCGTGCCTTCGCTGGCCGGACATGGCGACGAGTTGCCGGAAATCGCCAGTCTGTTGCTGACCAATTTCGTCGAGCGCGGCGAGGTGCCGGCCCGTCGCTTGTCGAGCGGGGCGCTCAATGCACTGCGTACCCTGCCCTGGAAAGCGAACCCGGAATCAAGCTGGAACGACCTTTATGCACTGGTGCGCAATCTGGCGATCACTTCCCTCGAAGAAGAGATCAGCGCCGACGATGTGGCCCGCGTCATGCCGGCAGACGTCGGTGGCAGCCCGGAAGTGCTTTCGTTGCTGCCGCTCTTCGATCAGCCCTTGCGCGAGGCGCGCGATGCTTTCGAAAAAATGTACTTCGAGCATCATCTGCGTCTTGAAGGTGGCAACATGACCAAGCTGGCTGATCGTTCCGGGCTCGAGCGCACGCATTTGTATCGAAAACTCAAGCAACTGGACGTCAAGCTCGGCAAGCGTAGCGAAGAATAACTACCCGGATACAAGGGGGAGACATGAAAGTCATCATTCTCGGTGCCGGGCAGGTTGGTGCCAGCGTTGCCGAAGGCCTGGTTTCAGAAGAAAACGACATTACGGTTGTCGATTATGACGCGGCCCGGCTTGCCCTGTTGCAGGACCGGCTTGATCTGCGCACGGTGGTCGGCAACGCAGCGACGCCGTCGGCGCTACGCGAAGCTGGTGCGGAAGACGCCGACATGGTCATCGCGGTGACCCAGAGTGACCAGTCCAATCTGGTGGCCTGCAAACTGGCGCACAGCGTCTTCAATGTGCCGACGCGGATTGCCCGTCTGCGTTCGCGCGACTTTCTCGAGGATGAGAGCCTGCTGTCACCCGAAAATTTCGCGGTGGATTTCGCACTTTGTCCGGAGCAGGTGATTACCGACTACATCCGTCGTCTGATCGAGTTCCCGGAAGCGCTGCAGGTGCTTAATTTTGCCAAGGGCCGGGTCAGTCTGGTGGCCGTGCGCGCCTACGAGGGCGGGTTGCTGGTCGGCAAGCAGATCAAGCAGATGCGGGAGTTCCTGCCGCCCGACATGGATGCCCGGATCGCCGCCATTTTTCGCCGTGACCAGGCGGTTTTCCCGGAGGGGAATACGGTCGTCGAGGCCGGCGACGAAGTCTTCCTGCTGGCGGCTGCCGAGCACATCCGGCCGGTCCTGCGCCAGCTTCGGCGGATGATGAAACCAGTCGAGCGAATCATGATTGCGGGCGGTGGCAACATTGGCTTGCGTCTGGCCAAGTCGCTGGAGAAGCGCTACGAAATCAAGCTGATCGAAGGCCGCAAGGAACGTGCCGAATTGATCGCCAATGAACTGGACAACACCCTTGTCCTGCTCGGCGACGCGACCGACGAGGAACTGCTGGAGCGGGAAAACATCGCCGAGATGGACCTTTTTCTCGCCGTGACCAACGACGACGAAGACAACATCATGGCCGGCAGTCTGGCCAAGCGGCTTGGTTCGCAGCGTGTTGTCGCCCTGATCAACCGTCGTGCCTATGCCGAAATGATCGAGGGTGGGCCGATCGACATCGGTATTTCGCCGGCCCAGGTGTCGATTGGTGCCTTGCTGGCCCATGTCCGGCACGGCGACGTGGCGGAGGTTCATTCGCTGCGCCGTGGTGCGGCCGAAGCGCTGGAACTGGTCGCCCACGGCGATGCCAAGACGTCGCAGATCGTCGGCAAGCGTATCGACCAGATCGACTGGCCGCATGGCGTCACGGTCGCCGCGCTGGTGCGCAATTTCGACAAGGCTGTGGTGGTCGGTCAGACTGACGACTGGACTTCGATCACCCGTCACGGCGAGGTGGTCATCGCGCACCACGACACGGTGATCGAGCCGGAAGACCACGTGATCGTCTTCTGCACGCGCAAGAAGCTGGTCAAGAAGGTTGAAAAGCTCTTCCAGGTCAGTTTTCACTTCTTCTAAGGGGTAGACCGTGACACGTTTTGCCCCTGTTTATCGCGCCCTGGGCATGATCATCATGCTCTTCGGTCTGACCATGCTGGCGCCTCTCATTCTGTCCTATGCCACCGACGACGGTGCGCAGACGGCCTACGACGAAGCCTTTGCGCTGACCATGCTGTGCGGCGCCTTTCTCTGGTATCGCTATCGCCGCTGCAAACGCGAATTGAATATCCGCGACGGCTTTCTGATGGTCGTTCTGGTCTGGTCGGTGCTGCCGGCCTTCGCCGCAATTCCGCTCATGCTGCAGCTTGGTATCAGCCATACTGATGCTTATTTCGAGGCGGTTTCCGGGTTGACCACCACCGGTTCGACGGTCTTGTCCAATCTGGACACCCTGCCCATGTCGATCAACCTGTGGCGCCACCAGCTGGTCTGGGTTGGTGGCATGGGGCTGATCGTGCTGGCCATCGCCATCCTGCCGTTGCTCGGTATCGGTGGCCGGCAGATGTTCAAGGCAGAAACGCCGGGGCCGATGAAGGACTCCAAAATGACGCCGCGCATTGCCGAAACGGCAAAAGGCTTGTGGCTGGTTTACTTCGGTGTCTCGATTGCCTGCATTCTCGGGTACCGGTGGGCCGGCATGACCTGGTTCGATGCCATCTGTCACGGATTTTCGACCATGGGGCTGGGCGGTTTTTCGACGCACGACGCCAGTTTCGGCTATTTCGACTCGCCAGCCATCGAGATGGTGGCGATTGTTTTCATGCTATTTGCCGGCATGAATTTCGGAACGCTGTTTCTGGCCGTTAGCGGCCGCTCCTTGCGGCCCTATCTACGTGATCCGGAAGCTGCTTGGTTCATCGGAGTCTGTGCTGTCAGTATCCTGGTTGTCGCGCTCTATATCTGGAAAGATGGCGCTTACCCCGATCTTGATACAGCGTTTCGCCATTCGGCTTTCAATGTCATCTCGATTGCGACAACAACGGGTTACGCCAGCGTTGACTTTGCGTTATGGCCGATCTTCGCGCCACTATGGATGCTTTTCCTGTCCAGTTTTGCTACCAGCGCGGGGTCGACCGGGGGCGGCATCAAGATGATGCGGGCGATCCTGCTTTACAAGCAGGTCTATCGTGAGCTGGTGCGTGCCATGCATCCGAATGCGGTGTACAACATCAGAATTGGTGGCCAGACGGCACCGCAGCCCATCCTGTTCGCGGTGCTCTCATTCGCCTTCATGTACATGGTCAGCATTGTCTCGCTGACCTTGCTTCTTGCCTTTACCGGACTCGATATCGTGTCCGCCTTCACGGCCATCGTTGCCAGTATCAACAACACCGGGCCTGGCCTTGGCGTGGTTGGTCCTTCGACAACCTATGCCGTACTCGAAGACTTCCAGACCTGGATCTGCATCTTTGCGATGCTGCTCGGCCGGCTTGAAATATTCACGTTGCTGGTCGTTCTGACCCCCGCCTTCTGGCGTAAGTGACCTGCGCCCCGGAAAGGCGGATAATTCCGCCTTTCCGATTTTCTGGCGGAGTCCGACGTGAGCCGACCCAAGAACGATACTTTCCTGCGCGCCCTTCTTAAAGAGCCGACCGAATACACCCCGCTGTGGCTGATGCGCCAGGCCGGGCGCTACCTGCCTGAATATTGCGAAACCCGCAAACGGGCTGGCAACTTCCTGAACCTGTGCAAGTCCCCGAGCATGGCCTGCGAGGTGACGCTGCAGCCGCTGGCCCGTTACGACCTCGACGCCGCCATCCTGTTTTCCGACATTCTGACGGTGCCGGATGCCATGGGCCTCGGCCTCTACTTCGCCGAAGGCGAGGGCCCGAAATTCGAGCGTCCGCTGCGCGAAGAGTGGGCCATCAACAATCTGACAGCACCGGATCCCTACGAGCATCTCGGTTACGTCATGGATGCCGTTTCGGAAATTCGCCGCGCTCTGGATAACTCGGTGCCGCTCATCGGCTTCTCCGGCAGCCCCTACACGCTGGCCTGTTACATGGTCGAAGGCGAGGGCTCGAGCGATTTCCGCAACATCAAGGGCATGCTCTACAACCGCCCGGACCTGCTGCACCGCATCCTGTCGGTGACGGCAGATTCCGTGATTGCCTACCTGAATGCCCAGATCGATTGTGGCGCCCAGGCCGTGATGATTTTCGACACCTGGGGCGGTTCGCTGTCCAACGCGGCTTACGAAGAGTTTTCCTTGCAATACATGCGCCGCATTGTGGCCGGCCTGAAAAAGGAAAAAGACGGCCAGCGTATTCCGAGCATCGTGTTCACCAAGAACGGCGGCCTGTGGCTCGAAAAGATCGCCGACATCGGTTGCGATGCGGTCGGCCTCGACTGGACCATCGACATCGGTGAGGCGCGTCGTCGCGTTGGCGACAAGGTGGCGCTCCAGGGCAATCTCGATCCGAATGTGTTGTTCGCGCAGCCGGAAATCGTCGCTGCCGAAGCGAAAAAAGTGCTCGACAGCTTCGGCCCGGCCAATACCGGCCACGTTTTCAACCTGGGCCACGGCATTTCGCAATTCACGCCGCCGGATAGCGTTACAGCCCTGGTCGAGACGGTGCATTCACACAGCAGGTTATTACGTAAGTGATAGCCATAAGTGAGGGGCGAGGCTTGACTTATGCACAGAGTTTTGCCTCTCACTAAAAATAAATTCCGGAAAACCCTTGACTCAGCATTGTTTATTTAAATTATTGAATTTGAACGAATAATGATGTTGATCAATATTTCGGCAGAGTGACGGAATCCTTACCGAAGCGTTACCTGGCGCCAAAGTCAGAAAGAAATCCACAAAGTTATCCACAGTTTTTGTGGACAACTCAAAAACCCCGGTTTTGGGTCGCAATAAATCCGAATTTTTGGAGAAATAACGGCTTTGGCCGGTAAATCCATGCCCGTTTTGCGCGTCGCCCTCGATTTGCCGTTACATCGCCTTTTTGATTATCTGGCTGAAACAGCGTCGACCGCAGATATCGGCTACCGGGTTCGCGTGCCGTTCGGGCGGGGCGAGAAACTCGGAGTTATCGTCGATGTCGCCGCCGAAAGCGACTGGCCACTGAATCAGTTGAAGCAAGCGGTCGAAATTTTGCGCGACTTGCCGCCACTGCCGGCCGATTTCTTTCGGCTCTGTGAGTTTACAAGTACTTACTATCAAGCAGCCTACGGTGAAGTTGTGCTGCAGGCCTTGCCGGTTGGCCTCAAGCGTCTTGATCCGCCGGACCGACGCAGCGGACGCGCCACGCGAAAGCCGGAGCCGATTCAGCCCCCGGCTCTGACCGATGAGCAAGCCACGGCCTTGGCCGCCATCGATCCGGCCGCCGGTTTTTCCGTCCATTTGCTGCATGGCGTCACCGGCAGCGGCAAAACCGAGGTCTATCTACGGCTCGTCGAGCAGGCTTTGGCGGCTGGACGACAAGCCCTGTTGCTGGTCCCGGAAATCAACCTGACGCCACAACTGGAAGGCAGGGTTCGCGCCCGCTTTCCCGAGGCTGGCGTCGTTTCCCTGCATAGCGAACTGGCCGAGGCCGCGCGCGAGCGCAATTGGCGGGCGGCCTTTGCCGGCGAGGCGAGCATCATCCTCGGCACCCGGCTGTCGATCTTCACGCCCATCCCCCGGCTGGGCTTGATCGTCATTGATGAAGAGCACGATCCGTCGTTCAAGCAGCAGGACGGCATACGCTATTCGGCGCGCGATGTCGGGGTTTTCCGCGCGCATCAGCTTGGCATTCCCATACTGCTCGGCTCGGCGACGCCGTCGCTGGAGTCGTGGGCGAACGCACAGGGCGGGCGTTATGGCCTGCTGACCCTGAATCAGCGCGCCAATCCGGAAGCGACACTGCCCGCAGTCCACATCATCAATACGCGCAAAATGGCCTTGAAGGAGGGCGTCAGCGAACCGCTGATTGCCGCCATCAAGGAGCGTCTGGCGCGCGGCGAACAGAGCCTTGTTTTCCTGAACCGCCGCGGTTACGCGCCCGTTCTGGCTTGCCCGGCCTGCGGCTGGATATCGCGGTGTACGCGCTGCGCGGCGAACATGGTGTTGCACCTCGCCGACCGCCGCCTGCGCTGCCATCACTGCGGTTGCGAACACCGCGTCCCGAAGGCCTGCCCGACCTGCGGCAATCAGGACATCCATCCCTTCGGGCGGGGTACGCAACGGCTTGAAGTCTGGTTGCAGGAGCAGTTTCCCGAGGCGCGCATCCTGCGTGTCGATCGCGATTCGGTGAAAAGTCGCAAGCAGTGGGAGACGATGCTGGAGCTCATCCATGGCGGTCAGGCCGACATTCTGGTCGGCACGCAGATGCTGGCCAAGGGCCACGATTTCCCCAAGCTGACACTGGTTGGTGCCTTGGGTGCCGATGCTGCCCTGTACGCCGCCGATTGGCGAGCGCCGGAACGCCTGTTCGCCCAGTTGATGCAGGTTGCCGGCCGGGCCGGGCGAGCCGAACTGAAGGGCGAGGTGCTGATCCAGACCGAGTATCCCGATCACCCGTTGTTTGCCGCGTTGGCCGACCACGACTACCCCGGATTTGCTGCCCAGCAGCTCAAGGAGCGCGAGCAGGCCGGCTTCCCGCCCTATGCCTTCCAGGCCGTGCTGCGCGCCGAAGCCCCCGAAATGGCGGACTCCATCGCCTTCCTGAACGTGGCCGCCGCCTTGCCGCTCATCAGCGAGCACGAAAATGTCATGATTTATGACCCGGTGCCGATGAAACTGGCCCGGCTGGCCAATCTGGAACGTGGCCAGTTGCTGGCCGAGTCCTGTTCGCGCCCGGCCTTGCAGAATTTCCTGCCGCGCTGGCGGGAGGCGATCGAAGGCATCAAGGCGCCGTCCAGACTGCGCTGGCACATCGAGGTTGATCCGCTCGAGTTCTGAGTTTACTGGTGTCGACGGTTTCGGAACGACCTTTGCAGGGGAGTTATCCTTGAAACCTCAGCCACGTCGCGCTGTCAGCCAAGGGGTGAATCGCCTCGAAGGCGCAAAGGCCTGTATTCAGGCGGCTGGCCAAGGCTGGATAAGCGGTCAACTGAGAGGTTTCAAGGCTTATCCAAGCCGCGTAAGGAGCACGTCCTGAAAACCCGGGAATCGAAGGCTCAACTGTCGGCCATTCGCCAGGCCAGTCGCCGCCTTCAGCCGGCTCGGCATCTGGTCGGGGGATGGTTTCGGCCTCGCTGAAGGAGCGGGGGGGCGTTATGCACCGCCACGGTCAACGCGAAATTTTCGCTAAAAACGAAATCCAACGAATTGCTCGGGCAGATTCGGGCGGCCACCAGCAACAGATCGACCCCGCCATTTCAGACTTGCCGGCCGGGTCTGACCATCCAGAGCAGGGCCAGAAACTGGCCGCCCAAGAGGGTGAAGAAGGCGGCGCGGAAAGCCGCATCGCTTGCCCAGCCTTGGGCCTGCAGGGCATCGACGAAAATGCCGATGCCCCATTGCAGGCCGAAGGCGCCGGCGAAGATGAGCAGATTGAGGGCGGTGTTGGCTCGTCCCGACAGCGCCGGCGGAAAGGCCTGGGCGACCAGCGAATAGGAAACGTTGGAGAGCGAAAAACAGGCGCCGAGGATGGGCCACAGCAAGTTGCCGGCGAAGCTGGGCAGGCTGCTGATCAGGGCGAGCAGGCAGATGGCGAGGACCATGGATGCACGATAGATGCTGTCGAGTTTGATGCCGCGCCGGACCAGGCCGGTGGCGAAGAAGCCCATGAACAGGAAGCCAACCAGCATGGCGCCACTGATCCAGGTCAGGCGGACTGCGATGTCAGCGCGGCTCATGCCTTCGAGCACGCTCATCCAGCGCGAGGCCCACAGGCCCTGCGCAGCCATGAAGCCGCCGGTGAACCAGAAGCCCATCGGCGCATAGCGCCAGAAATGGGCGCTGGAAAAAATGCTTTTTACGCCGGCCATCTGGGCGGCGAAGCCCGTGCCGCCTTCCTCGCCCGGCTTGTCGGGAACAGCGAACCAGAGCGTGGCGGCGACGGCCAGTGTCGCCGCGGCCAGGCCGAAGGCGATTTCCTGCCAGGTGGCAAAGCCGAGTGCCATTTCCAGTGGCTTCGAGGCGGCCAGGGCACCGAGCCCACCTGAGGCCATGACCCAGCCGGTCAGCGAAGCTTGCCGTTCGGGCGGAAACCACTGGGCGAAGGCCTTGAACGAAGCCATCAGGCAGGCCGAAACGCCGAGGCCGATCATGGCGCGGCCCATGGCCAGTCCGCCGAGGGCATCGGACAAGGCGAAGACGGCGGCACCGGCAGCAGCGATGAGCAACAGGCCGGCCTCGACGCGACGCGGACCAAAGCGGTCGAGCAGCATGCCGAGCGGCAACTGGGCGGCGCCGAAGGCAAGAAAATAGGTGCTGGTCAGCAGGCCGAGCGCGTTGTCGCCGAGATCCAGTTCGCGGGCGAGGACCGGCCCGATGACGGCATTGGCCGTGCGGTAGAGGTAGGACAGGAAATAGCCGGCGGCAAAGGGCAGGAACAGCCTGATCCACAGGCGGCGAGCGTCGGTATCGTTCATTGGTTCTCCGGTTTCACGTGGAACGCCAGCGGCATGGACGGCGTCTTTTCTGGATTTTTTCGGAGCCATTCGACACGCGCGGTGATCTTTTGTTGCCAGTTCTTGGCGATGCCGGGGCTGGCAGCGAGTTTTTCAAGGTTGGCGAGGGCGGGGCGGTGGGCTTGCCAGCACAGGATTGCTTCGGCCAGTGTGAAGCTGCCCTCGGCTGCATGAAGCAGTTCCAGCGCATCGCCCGGGGCAACGCGGCCGGGTGCGACAACCCGCCAGTACCAGCCGGTCAGGCGATGCTCGGCGATGAAGGCGGCCATGCCGTCGCTGGCGAAGCGCTCGTCGATTTTCCAGCACGGGTTGCGCGGCTGGCAAACCTGCAGCTCGGCGCTACCCAGGCGCCAGATGTCGCCAATCCGGACATTGCTTTCGTCGAGTTCGGCGGTCGAGATGTTTTCACCGAGGCTGCCGATGACGAGTTGCGCCGCTGCCTCCGGAAAGGCTTCTGCCAGTCTGGCGTAATGGCGCGCCGGATAGAGATGGACGGCTTTTTCCGGACCGCCGTGCACGCGCCGGTCGGCCTGCTCGTCGCCGATGAAGCCTTCGCGGCCGAGTTCGAGCGGGCCAGTCGCGGGCAGCTTGTACATGCCGGTCGGGCGACCGGACTCAGGGAGCGGCCGAATGCCGCCGATGAAGAGGGAAACGTGGGCCATGGTCGCCGGATTTTGCCATCAATCCCATAACCACGCTGCGCCGCGTACCCCCGAGGAATCCCCGTGCGTCGGCGGCAGGAATTTTGTGCTGAATGCGTCCGAAAAAACGTGGGGACGGCAAGTCTCCGGCAGCGTGCGGTACAGCCGCTGAATGTTCGATAGCCCGCCGCCGATGACGATGACCTGCGGGTCGAGGAGGTTGATGACGCTGGCCAGGGCGCGACCGAGGCGGTCTTCGTAGCGGCGCAGCGAGGCTTCGCAGGCGGCGTCGCCACTGGCAGCAAGGCGGTCGATTTCGCCGGTCGTCAGTGTTTGCCTGGCGTGGCGGAAATGGTCGGCAGCCAGCGCCGGGCCGGAAAGATAGGCTTCGTTGCAGCCGGCGCGGCCGCAGTAGCAGGGCGGCAAGGGCAGGTCGTCAGCGCTGGGCTGGGGGAGCGGATTGTGGCCCCATTCACCGGCGATGGCATTGGCGCCGGTCAGCACCTGGCGGTTGATGACGATGCCGCCACCGACGCCGGTCCCGAGAATGATGCCGAAAACGATCCCGGCATCCTGCCCGCTGCCGTCCACCGCTTCGGAGAGCGCAAAGCAGTTGGCATCGTTGGCCAACCGTATTTCGCGCTGGAGCAGGGCCTGCAGGTCGCGCTTCAAGGGCTGGCCGATCAGGCAGGTGGAATTGGCATTCTTGATCAGGCCGGTGGCCAGCGATTCGGCACCGGGGATGCCGATGCCGACGCTACCCCGTTGCCCGAGTGTGTTCTCGACGTTTTCGACCAGTCCGGCGATGGCCATGACGGTGGCCAGGTAGTCGCCCTGCGGCGTCGGGATGCGCTGGCGCAGCAATTCGCGGCCGTCGTCGGCCAGCGCGATGATCTCGGTTTTGGTGCCGCCGAGGTCGATGCCGAGCCGCATCAGACGCGAACGGCGATGCCCTTGACGTTGCCGTAGGTCGTCGTCAGCGTGCGCAGGACGCTGGCGCCGGCTTCGAGCAGCAGCATGAAGAGATTGCGTTCGGTGTACAGGCAAACCGGCTGCTGGATGTCGTATTTTCCGGCCAGTGCTGGCGAAAGCATGGCAAAACGCTGATCAACGCTCGATTCGCTGGCGGCATAACCTTCGCTCAGTTCGGAATGCAGGCCGAGGACGGAGACATAGAGCTTGCCGCCGATCTTCAGCTTGAGCAGCAGTTGCCGGACAACCCGGCGGGCTTGTTCATAAGGCAGGCCGCACAGGCCGCGGCGGATGACGATGATGTCAAACGGCTCGCCCGGCGAAAATTCCGGGAGTTCGGGCAGGGTGCAGGCGGTAAAGGAAACTTCATTGTGCAAGCCGGCCGCCAGAATGCGGCCCTCGATATCGGGCTGGTGGTTGGGGGTGTCGGCGACGACAGTCTGAATGCCGAGGCGGGCGAATTTGATCGCCATCTCGCCGTGCTTGTCGGGCAGAATCAATACCGAAATGGAACGATCGACGCGCTGACGTTTGACGCACTCTTCCAGGGCATAGCGCTCAAGTTCGTCGATCCCTGTCTCCCAAGGATTGGCGGTAATATTTGCGGTCATGATCGTTGCCTCCCTCCGGCCCATTGTGCCCAAGGCGCGGCGGTGTGACAACCGGGAATCCATGCAGCGAAAGGAAAAACAATGCTAGTCCGCTTTCTATCCAGCGAAACCGGGGAAATTCTGATGTTTGCCGAGGCGGCCCGACCGCTGTTGCAGGTCCTGGGCAAGGCCACAACGGCGCGTGGCAGCTTTACCGTGGCCGAGATGGCTCCCGCCGCGCAAGCCTTGCGCGAGGCGGTGAAACGGGCCGAGGCGCCACCGCCGCCACCGGGTGAGGACGAACGGGACGAGACGGGGAAAAAGAAGGAGCCGGTCGTCGCGATGAGCCAGCGCGCCTGGCCGATAATCGACATGCTGGAGCGGACCAGCAAGGGTGGGGCGAAGGCGAATATCGTCTGGCAAGCGTCAGCCGATTTCTGAGAATTCGCTCGATTGGAGGCTTAGTTGGCCGATTTGATGTCGAAGCCGACTGCAATGCCGTCGATGACCGTGCGCAGATCCTGTTCAAATCTGGCGAACACGGCAGCGGACGGTGTCTGGCCATCGCGCAGCACTTGTTCGAGGCCCTTGGCGGCGTCTTGCAGGTCCAGGGCGCCGATCGTTCCGGCCAGTCCCTTGGCGCTGTGGACGTGCCGTTCGGCACTCTCGAAATCACCGCTGGCCAGCGTGGCGCGAATGCGCTGCGGTGCATCGATCAGGCGGGCGTGAAAATCGCGCAGGATCTTTTCGTAAAGCGCCGGCTTGTTCAGCATGCGCCTGAGGCCGTCGGCCTTGTCGATGCCGGGCAGGTCCGGCAGTCCGTCACCGGAAGTCATGAACTTGCTCTCGGGGATCGGCAGGGGGCTTCCTGGGCATTCATTTCGGGTATCCGGATATCCTGAGTTCGAGATCTTCATGTTAGCGTCATCGTGTGCATCCTTCAATGCGAAAGTGCGTTTTGCTAGAAAAGCTCGATGTCGTCGCTCTTTTCCTTCATTTCGGCCATGAACTTGTCGACGGCTTCCTGCACCGGCATGCCTTGCATGACGGCTTCGAACATGGCGATTTCCTCGCGCGTCGTGTATTTGGTCCGGATCTTGTCCTGCAGCGAAACCCATTCGCTCGGGTTGTACAGGCGCCGCCCGTCGGCCACCAGGTCGCTCAGGTCGCCGAGGCTGATGCCGACGTGGGCCAGACGCTGGACCAGCTTGTCGTAGAACTGGAAGGCGATAATGGCCTGGTGGACCATGCCGGAGACGTGTTCGGAAACGCCGCTCAGGCTTTGCTTGGCGATGCCGACTTCGCCGTGGTCGGGCAGGGTCTGCACGGTGTCGGAAATCGTCCGCATGTAGCTGGCCATGCTCGTGAAGGAGTCAGTCAGCACCTCGACCGAGCTGTCGCTGTCCTTCATGGCGGATTCGATCTGCACGGCAGCAAGTTCGAGCATCAGTACGGTTTCGCGGACCTGACTCCAGCTCAGATCGGGCATGTGGGCGCTCGTGCCGCGCGGATGGTTGGTCTCGTTGTTCATTGTTTTGTCCCCTGGCTGGCCGGAAACTATAGCGCAAATCTCCTTGGCCGTTCCACGCTCACGGCACAGCGGCATGCCGGAAAGGCGGCTTGGCGCGATAATCCGGCCATGTCTTGCAAAATAAATTTCATTTTTGCCCTGTTTTTCCGGTTCACCGTAGCAATTGCCGCACCGCCGCTGATTGCCATCGATGTCGGCCACGGTGGCGTCGACGGCGGCGCGACGAGTGCGCGCGGCCGTCCGGAATTTGCCTTCAATCGCGAGTTCGCCGGGGTTCTCGCCGGGGGCATGCGTGAACGCGGCCTGGGCGTCCGTGAAGTCAATTTTGCCGGCGACATCGGCAGCCTGATCGCGCGGCCCGAGCGGGCGGCGGGCAGTGACTTTTTCATCTCCATCCACCACGACTCGATTGGCGAGGCCTGGCTCAAGCCGTGGGTCTGGGAGGGCCGCGAGCTGACCCATACCGAGGTCAAGCGCGGCTACGGGATTTTTGTCTCGGCGCAGAATCCCGATCCGGAAACCAGTCTGCGCTGCGCGTCGAGTATCGGCGCCATGCTGCGCCGGGCTGGTTTCGAACCGTCGACCTGGCATGGTCGAAAGCATCTGGCGGCCGATGCCGAAAATGGCGTCTGGTATTACGACAACCTCGTCGTGCTCTACCGGACGACCCTGCCGGCCGTGCTCTTCGAGGCCGGCGTCATCAAGCATCGGGAAGAGGAACTCGAACTGGCCGACCCCGAGCGTCAGGCCAGGATGGCCGATGCGCTGGCGACCGGCATCGCCGGCTGCCTGTTCGTTACAGGAAAATCGGCTCGGGAGTAAGGGCCACGCCGAACCTGGCCTGCACATCGGCCTGCACCGCCGCCATCGTGCGCTTGACGTCCTCACCCGTCGCCCCGCCGCGATTGACCAGCACCAGCGCCTGCTTTTCATACATGCCGACCGGGCCGAGATTCTTTCCTTTCCAGCCGGCTTGCTCGATGAGCCAGCCGGCCGCCAGCTTGACCCGCCCATCCGGCTGCGCATAGCGCGGCAGGGCGGGGTAATCGGTCGCCAGTGCCTCGGCCTGGGCCGCATCGACGACCGGATTGTGGAAAAAACTGCCCGTGTTCGGGATGATCGCCGGGTCCGGCAACTTGCGCTGGCGGACAGCGGTGATGGCCTTGGCGACATTCTGCGCCGTCGGCGTGGTGATCTTTTGCGCCGCCAGCTCCTGATTGACGTCGGCGTAACGCAGGTTGGGCGCCCACGCCTTGGGCAGCCGGAAAACGACCGAGGTGATCGCCATGCGTCCGGTCAAATGCCAGCCTTCCTGCTTGAAAACGCTGTCGCGGTAGCCGAAACGGCAATTGCTACGGTCAACCGGAAAAAATGCCTGTTTTTGAAAATCCCAAGCCGTCAATGAATGGAAGCACTCGCCGACCTCCAGCCCGTAAGCGCCGATATTCTGGATCGGTGCGGCACCCACCGTGCCGGGAATCAGGCTCAGGTTTTCCAGCCCGGGCCAGCCCTGCTGCAAGGTCCATTGCACGAAGTCATGCCAGTTCTCGCCGGCCCCGGCTTCGATGTAGAAAGCCTCGCCGTCTTCCTTGACCAGCCGCTTGCCGGGAATCGCCATGTGCAGGACGAGGCCGGCGAAATCGCCGGTCAGCACGAGATTGCTGCCGCCGCCGAGGATGAAGCGGGTCTGGCCCGCCAGTTCGGGCGCCGCCAGTTGTTCGGGGGCGGTGATTTTTCGGTAGGCGGCCGCCTTGCCCGGTAAGGCCAGGGTGTTGAAGGGGGTCAGGTCGACGTTGTGGGCGGAATTCATGGGCGGGATTTTCGTCGATTTCGAGCCTTGTTTGGCGTTTGCTTGCCGGCTTGACCCGGACATGATCCTGAGAGTAAAACGGGATCAACAGGCGAGGGCCGATTTCCGGCCTATCTGGACGGACCACGGCGAGCAAACAATGAAGCCTCCTGACCGGCATCTCTGGCAGCGATTCTGGGCCATAGCCTCGCCTTATTGGCGTCTGGACGAAAAGTTCAAGGCCTGGGGATTGCTCACCCTGCTCGTTCTGCTGCTGCTCGGCCAGACCCGTTTTGCCGTGCTCTTCAACGAGCAGACCGGGGAGTTCACCTCCGCGCTGGCGGCGCGCGACGAGGAGCGCTTCTGGACGTCGATCAAGTTTTGTCTGTGGCTGCTGATCGCCGCCGTACCGATCTACGCCCTCTATTATTTCGTCCGCGACACCCTGGGTATCCACTGGCGGCGCTGGCTGACCCACCGTTTTCTCGACAGCTATTTCAGCCACCGGCATTTCTACGAACTGAATGCCAATGCCGGCATCGACAATCCCGATCAGCGCGTCGCCGAAGACATCAACACCTTCACCCAGCGCTCGCTCTATTTCCTGCTCATTTTCATCGGCTCGGTGCTGCAACTGGTCGCTTTCAGCACCGTGCTCTGGTCGATTTCGCGGGAGCTGGTCTATTTCCTGATTTTCTACGCCAGCGCCGGCACCTTGATCACCATTTTCGTCTTCGGCAACCGGCTCATGAACCTCAATTTTCACCAGCTACGCCGCGAGGCGGATTTCCGTTTCAGCCTCGTGCGCATCCGCGAGAACGCCGAATCGATTGCCCTGTACCGCGGTGAAGGGCAGGAACTGCAACAGGTCAGGCAGCGTTTCGCCGCCGCCTTCAAGAACTTCAAGCGCCTGATCCGCACCCAGCTCGGGCTCAATTTCTTCCAGCACGCCTACGGCCTGGCGACCATCGTCCTGCCCAGTGCCATCATCGCCTCCCGGGTGCTTTCGGGCGAGCTTGAAGTCGGCCGGGCGATCCAGGCGGCCGGCGCCTTTGCTGCCGTGCTCGCCGCCTTCTCGCTGATCGTCGAAAATTTCGAGAGCCTGAGCCGCTTTGCCGCCGGCGTCGACCGGCTCGATGCCCTGGCTCGTTTCCTTCCCGGTCATCCGTCCGGGCATGTCGGCAACGCCAGCACCATCCTGTCGGTCGATGCACCGCACCTGAGCCTCGACAACGTCACCCTGCAGACGCCGAACTACGAGCGAACGCTGATCCAGAATCTGTCGATGGACATCCGGCCCGGTCAAAACCTGATGATCGTCGGCCCGAGTGGCAGCGGCAAGAGCTCGCTGCTGCGTGCCATTGCCGGCATCTGGTACGCCGGCAGCGGCACCATTTTTCGGCCGCAACCCAACGACATCCTGTTCCTGCCGCAGCAGCCCTATATGCTGCTCGGCACCCTGCGCAGCCAGCTACTCTACCCGCACAAGGGGCGCTCGTTTCCCGACGCCCAACTGCTCAAGGTGCTGGAAAAAGTGAACCTGCCCGATCTGGCCAACCGTTTTGGCGGGCTCGATACCGAGATGGACTGGCAGAAAGTGCTGTCGGTCGGCGAGCAGCAGCGCCTGGCCTTTGCCCGCATCCTGCTCAGCAAGCCCCGCTTCGCCATTCTCGACGAAGCGACCAGCGCGCTGGACAGCGCCAACGAGACGGCGCTCTACCAGCAACTGCAGCAGATGAACACGACGCTGATCAGCGTCGCCCATCGTCCGGCCATCCTCCAGTACCACCAGCAGGTGCTGGAGCTGGTGGGCGATAGCCGCTGGCAGTTCTACGAAGCCGAGGCCTATTGTTTCAAGGCGGACGACGCCGATAACCAGGCCCCGTCCGTTTGAGAATTACAGCAGCGGCGCCAGCCAGTACTCGGCATCCTTGATCGACATGTTCTTGCGCTTGGCCCAGTCTTCGAGCTGATCGCGCCCGATCTTCGGAATGGCGAAATACGCCGCGCCCGGATGCCCGATGTAGAAGCCGGACACTGCAGCGGCCGGCGTCATGGCACAGGATTCGGTCAATTCCATGCCGGCGTTGGCCGGGGCCTCGAGTAGCGCGAACAGCTCGCGCTTGGCGGTGTGGTCCGGGCAGGCCGGGTAGCCGGGGGCGGGGCGGATACCTTTGTATTGCTCGTTGATCAGCTCGTTGTTGGTGAGCGCTTCATCGTTGGCATAGCCCCAGTATTGGGTGCGGATTTGCAGATGCAGCCATTCGGCAGCGGCTTCGGCCAGGCGGTCGGCCAGCGACTTGAGCATGATCGCCGAGTAGTCGTCGTTGGCGGCCTCGAAGGCGGCGACGCGCTCGTCGATGCGGTGGCCGGCGGTGACGGCAAAGGCGCCGACGTAGTCGCGTTCGCCGATGTAATCGGCCAGCGCCACGTTGAAGCGGCCCTTCGGCTGTTTGTGCTGCTGACGCAGCCCGACCCAGCGGGTCAGTTCGGTGGTCCGTTCTTCGTCGGCGTAGATGATGATGTCTTCGTTTTCGCCCCTGGCCGGGTAGAGGCCGAAGACGGCGCGGGCCGACAGCCAGTTTTCGCTGACGATTCTGGCCAGCATTTTCTTGGCGTCGTCGAATAGCTGGCGGGCCGTTTCGCCAACGGTCTCGTTCTCGAGAATGGCCGGATAGCGACCGGCCAGATCCCAGCTCTGGAAGAACGGCGTCCAGTCGATGAGCAGCGCCAGATCGGCCAGGCTGGGGTTGAGCGTTTGCAGCCCGAGCTGGTTCGGGATGGTCGGCGCGAACGGCTGGTTCCACGTGAAACGGTTGGCGCGGGCTTCTTCCAGCGTCACCATCGTCGCCCCCTTGCGGCCGGCGTGTTCGCTGCGCACGGCCTTGTACTCGGCGACGATCTCGGCCATGTAGCCGTCACGCTGATCGACCGAAAGCAGCTTGGTGGCGACGCCGACGGCGCGCGAGGCGTCCGGCACATAAACCACGGCGCCATCGGTATTCGGGGCGATCTTGATCGCCGTGTGGGCGCGGCTGGTTGTCGCACCGCCGATGAGCAGCGGCTGCTTCATGTTCAGGCGCTGCATTTCGCTGGCGACGTGGGCCATTTCCTCGAGCGACGGGGTGATCAGGCCGGACAGGCCGATGATGTCGACGCGGTGTTCGAGCGCCGCCTTGAGGATGTTGTCGCAACTGACCATGACGCCGAGGTCGACCACGTCGTAGCCATTGCAGCCGAGGACGACGCCGACGATGTTCTTGCCGATGTCGTGCACGTCGCCCTTGACGGTGGCCATCAGGATCTTGCCCTTGCTGCCCAGGCCGGTGCGGGTCTTTTCCGCCTCGATGTAGGGCAACAGATGGGCGACGGCCTGTTTCATGACCCGGGCCGATTTGACCACCTGCGGCAGGAACATCTTGCCGGCGCCGAAGAGGTCGCCGACGTGGTTCATGCCGTTCATGAGCGGGCCTTCGATGACGGAAAGCGGCGGCTTGCCTTCAGCCTCCAGCTGGGCGCGCACTTCTTCGGTATCGGCCACGACGAAATCGGTGATGCCCTTGATCAGCGCATGCTCCAAGCGCTTTTCCACGGACTGCTCGCGCCACGAAAGATCGGGGCCGGTGTCCTTGGCCTTGCCTTCCTTGACGGTCTGGGCGAAATCAACCAGCGCTTCGCCGGCTTCGGGGTTGCGGTTGAGGACGACGTCCTCGACCTTCTCGCGCAGCACCGGCTCCAGGTCGTCGTAGATGCCGAGCATGCCGGCATTGACGATGCCCATGGTCATGCCGGCCTGGATCGCGTGATAGAGGAAAACGGTGTGGATCGCCACGCGCACGGCATCGTTGCCGCGGAAAGAAAACGAGACGTTGGAAACGCCGCCGGAAATGTGGGCGTGCGGCAGGTTCTGCTTGATCCAGCGCACCGAATTGATGAAGTCGACGGCGTAGTTGTCGTGCTCGGGGATGCCCGTCGCAATCGCAAAAATGTTCGGGTCGAAGATGATGTCTTCGGCCGGGAAACCGATGCCCGTCAGCAGGTCGTAGGCGCGCTTCGAAATCTCGGTCTTGCGGGCAAAGGTGTCGGCCTGACCCTTCTCGTCGAAGGCCATGACGATGACCGCGGCGCCGTAGCGGCGGGCGAGGCGGGCGTGTTCGAGGAACTTGGCTTCGCCTTCCTTCATCGAGATCGAATTGACGATGCCCTTGCCCTGGATGCACTTGAGGCCGGCTTCGATGACTTCCCATTTCGACGAGTCGATCATGATCGGCACGCGCGAAATGTCCGGCTCGGAGGCGATCAGCTTGAGGAAGCGGTCCATCGCGGCGATGGAGTCGAGCATCGCCTCGTCCATGTTGATGTCGATGACCTGCGCACCGTTCTCGACCTGCTGGCGGGCGACGGCCAGCGCGTCGTCGAAGCGTCCTTCCAAAATCATGCGCGCGAAGGCCTTCGAGCCGGTGACGTTGGTCCGCTCGCCAACGTTCACGTAAAGCGAATCGGCGCCGACGTTGAACGGCTCGAGCCCGGACAGGCGCAGCTTCTTTTCGATTTTCGGCACTTTTCTCGGGTTGACCGTGGCAACGCGTTCGGCAATGACCCGAATGTGGTCGGGCGAGGTGCCGCAGCAGCCACCGACGATATTGACGATGCCAGCCTTGGCCCAGCTTTCGATTTCATCGGCCAGCATCTCGGCCGTTTCGTCGTAGCCGCCGAAGGCATTGGGCAGGCCGGCATTGGGGTGGGCCGAGACGTAGCAGTCGCAGACGCGCGACAGTTCCTCGACGTATTGGCGCAGTTCCTTGGCGCCGAGTGCGCAGTTGAGGCCGAAGCTCAAGGGCCGGATGTGGCTCAGCGAATTCCAGAACGCCTCGGCGGTCTGGCCGGACAGCGTGCGGCCGGAGGCGTCGGTGATGGTGCCGGAAATCATCACGGGCCAGCGCCGGTCGGTGGCATCGAAGAATTTTTCGATGGCGAACAGCGCTGCTTTGGCGTTGAGCGTGTCGAAGACGGTTTCGACGAGCAGGATGTCGACGCCGCCATCGGTCAGGCCGCGAATCGCTTCGAGGTAATCGGTGACCAGGGCGTCGAAGCTGACGTTGCGGTAGCCGGGGTCGTTGACGTCCGGCGAGATCGACGCCGTGCGGCTCGTCGGGCCGAGGACGCCGGCGACGAAGCGCGGCTTGGCCCGGTTGCCGGCCGTGAACTCGTCGCAGAGCTCGCGGGCCAGCGTGGCGCCGGCATGGTTCAGTTCATAGACGATGGATTCGAGCCGGTAGTCGGCCTGCGACACGGCGGTCGAGTTGAAGGTGCAGGTCTCGAGAATGTCGGCCCCGGCTTCGAGGTATTCGCGGTGAATGCCGGCGATGATGTCGGGCCGGGTGAGGACGAGCAGGTCGTTGTTGCCCTTGAGGTCGTGCCCGTGATCCTTGAAGCGCTCGCCGCGGTAATCGGCTTCCCGCAAGCCGTGACGCTGGATCATGGTGCCCATGGCGCCGTCGAGGACGAGCATTTTCTGGGCAAGCAGGGCGGAAAGTTCGGCGGTACGGTCAGGCTGCATGGATCACCTCGGCAAAGCAAATAACACCAGGGACGCCGCAAAAGACAAACGGCGTCGCAAACCGGCTTGGGAGTAAGGTTTGCGAGCGCCGTTGAACATTGCCGAGCCTGGCCCCGGAATTCACAAAAACATGAAAAGGGTCGCAGCGCTCCTCGGCAGAGGCCGCAGTTTACCGGCCATGTCGCCGGATGCCAAGTTAAGCGACTGATTTAGTGGAAAAGGCCCGCATCACGGGGCGGCCATCGGCCTGGCAACTCAGGTCGCCTTGCCAGTAAAGACGGACACGGCGCTGCGCCCGTGATCCTTTCCCTCGTACATGGCGATGTCCGCTGCCTTGCGCAGCACGTCGAGATTGATGCCGTGTGTCGGGCAAATCGCGATGCCGATGCTGCACGATAGCCGGACCACGCCGGCTGTTGTTTCGATGGGCTCTGAAACGGCGGCCAGCACTTTCTTGCCGACATTTTCGGCATCTTCCGGGTGCTGCACGTTGGCCAGCAGGATGACGAATTCGTCCCCGCCATGGCGCGCCACCGTGTCGCAACTACGGAGTTCCCCGGCCATCCGGTTGGCGCAGGCGACCAGCACCTGATCGCCGACATCGTGGCCGTGCCGGTCGTTGATTTCCTTGAAATGATCGAGATCGGCCAGCATCAAGGCGAACGACTGGCCGTTGCGTTGCCAGTTGCGCAAGGCGTGCTCGAATCGATCGGCGAACAGAAAACGGTTGGGCAGGCTGGTCAGCAGGTCATGTGTGGCCAGGTAGGCCGAGCGTTCCTGCTCGACCTCGGCGCGGTCAAGGCTCAGGTAGTGGCGGATGGTGACCCAGGGAACGACGAGCAGGGCGCCACCGAGCAGCAGCAGGATCATGAGTTTCTCGGGCTGCAGAAAATCGCCCCACAGCAACTGGCGCGTAAAGCGGATCTGCGTCGGCTGCGCCGAATTGTCGATGTTCAGTTGCCGGGTGAAACGCGGCAGAACCAGGCGTTCGAGGCCTCCTGCTTCGGGCGCATTTTGCTCGAAGAGCAGGGTCTCGGGATTGCCTGGTGAAACGACGGAGGCCGAAACGCTGATCCTGGCGTATTCGGCCTCCCTGCTTCTGGCCGGAATCAGGGCCTGGGTTTTGATGAGCAGCATGGCCATCATCGTGTCGCCGAAGAAATTGAGCTCGGACGGCGCCTTGCCGGCGGGGCGATTTACTTCCTGGAGCAGGATGTAGGCGCCGCCGCCTTCGTACATGCTGAACACCGGGGAGACGACCGGCTTGATGTTGCGCTGGGCAAGGGCCACCGTCCGTGACAAATAGTCGACTGTTTCGAGGCGCACGCCGTAAATCGCCCGGGCTTCGGGCAGCGCCGGATACATGAAGAGGATGGGCCAGGTCACGCTCTTCCGGGGGTCTTCCTGAAACGTTCGCCCGGTGATTTCGGCGAAATCCTTGATCGAGAAATCGGTCCGCCAGATTTTGCGCAGCGAGGCCTGAAAGGCCGCTTCGTCGGCGATGTCGAGCTTGCGGGCGACTTCGATCATGTAAATGTGGGGATAGGCGGAGGCGGCCGAGGCGGCGTAACGCATGGTCGCGTCGGTATCGCTGCGGTCCACCGCTTGCAGAAACGCCGAAAACCCGGCCAGCACGGCTTCATTGGTATCGAGCTTGTGTTTGACGTCGCTGACCAGAAGCCTGGCATCGACGTCGAATTTCGCCTCCCAGCGGTTGATTTCCGCCGACATCAGCGTGTGCGTGACGATGGCGATGGTGCCCAGCCAGGCGGCCAGCAGAATGAGAAGTGTGGGGCGAAAACGTGGGCGAGACATGGTGAAATCCGCAATTTTCTCGAATGTCTCATCGAGCTTCGGCGTTGTAAATATCCCCCTCTGGATTACCCTAGGGCCCATCGGGTTGCAGGCGGCACGGCTTATGCCAGTGGTTCGCAGCGCAGCCAGACGGTAAAGCGGGCGCCGGCACCCGGGGCGCTGGTCGCCGTCAGGTGGCCGACGTAGCGTTCGATCAGGTTCTTGCTGACCCACAGGCCGAGGCCGTTGCCGCCCGGTTTCTTGGCCGTGAAGAAGGGTTCGAACAGGTGTTCGAGGTCGGCCTTGCTGATGCCCGGCCCGGAATCCTCGACATAGAGCTGGATGCCGACCGGCATGTCGGCCTCGTCCCAGTCCTCGACGGCGATTCTCAGCACGCCGCCGTCGGGCATGGCCTGGATGGCATTGACCAGCAAGTTGATGACCACCTGCTGCAGCTCGTTCTTGTTGCAGATGATCTGCCGGCTCGAATCGACATGCTGTTCGATGGCGATATTGCCGGTCTTCAACAGGTGGCGGACGAGGAGCAGGCTGTCCTGGATGAGCTGTCCCGGGTCGGTCGGTTCGAGATAGCCGACGTAATCCTGCGGCCGGGCGAATTGCAGCAGCTTGGCGACGATCAGCCGGATGCGCTGGACCTGTTCGTGGATCAGTTTGATCTCGGGCGCGACGGGTTCGGCTTGCGGGCCGAGCAGGTCGCGCAGGACGTCGAGGTTGCCCTGGATGACGGCGATCGGGTTGTTGATCTCGTGCGCGATGCCGGCTGTCAGCTGGCCGATGGCGGCGAGTTTTTCGTTCATGACCAGTTGCGACTGGGCGGCCTTGAGGTCGGCCACGGCCTGTTCCAGTTCGGCCGTGCGTTCTGCGACCTTGGCGTCGAGCGAGGCACCCCAGCGCTTGAGCGAGGTGGCCTGGGCCTGCAGGCGGTCGAGCATGCGGTCGAAGTGGGCGGCGACGACGCCGAGTTCATCCTGGCTGGTCACCGCGCCGACGCGGGCTTCGTCCTGGCCGTTTTCGATGGCATGCATGGTGGCGTGCATGCGCTCGATCGGCTTGAAAACGCGGCGCGCCCAGAGCACGGCGAAGACGCCGGCGATCAGCATGGCCAGCGCGAAGAGCACGATGACGACGACGAAGGCCTGTTTGCGGGCATCGACGAAGGGGCCTTCGAGGAAGCCGACATAGAGCATGCCGATCCGTTGCTGCCGGCTGTCGAGCAGCGGTTCGTAGGCCGAGACGTACCAGTCGCTGACGACGAAGGCGCGATCGAGCCAGGTCTGGCCGGCGCCGAGCACGGTGTCGTAGACGGCCTGTGAAACGCGGGTGCCGATAGCCCGGGTGTCGCCGAACAGCCGGACGTTGGTGGCGACGCGCACGTCGCCGAGGAACAGCGTGGCCGTGCCGGCGCTGCCGAAGGGCAGGGCGCCTTCGGGGTACACGATGGCGTTGAGGCGGTCGATGAAATCGAGATTCTTGTTGAGCAGCACGCCGCCGGTCAGGACGCCGATCAGCCGGCCCTCGGCATCGTGCACCGGGGCGGCCGAGTGGATGACCAGGCCGCGCGTTTCCGCCTCGCGCGGGTCGGGCCGGGCATTCGGCGTGGCGACGATAGTCGTCCGGGCGCGGGCGGCCAGTTCGGGGCTGATGCTGAATAGCTGCGGAGCGGAGAACACTTCCGTTTCGGTGCTCGCCTTGCCTTCGAGCGCTGCGGCGATCACCGACCAGGTGGCGGCATCCTGTTTGCTACGGTCAACGTCAAAAAAGTGCAAAAAATCAAGTTTGTATTCGAGCTGGGTCGAGTCGAGCAGGCTGGCGACGACCCGTTCCGGCTGGCCGCGCGCCTTGCGCAGGGTGCGCGCCAGCCGTTCGGAAGCGGCCAGGCTGGCCACCGAGCGGCCGACGCCATCGGTCACCCGTTCGAAATAGCCGTGGGCGACGGCGAGGTCGGAGCGCACCTTGGTGACCAGCAGACGGTCGAGATAGTCGCCGCCCCAGTAGGCCAGCGCGGCCATCGTCAGTGGCAGCACGGTGCCGAGCGGGATCAGCGCCAGCAGCAGGAGCCGGGCGCGGATCGAGCGCCGGATCGGCGGGGTCTCCGGGGGGGTCACATGCCCCAGGCCTGGCACTTGCGGTCCATGGTTTTGCGCGAGATGCCGAGTCGGCGGCTGGCTTCGGACTTGTTGCCGTCGCTGGCGGCGAGCACGGCGAGGATGTGGCGCTTTTCCACGGCTTCGAGGGTCTCGGCGTTGCTCGAAATGGCCGCGATGCCGATTTCCGGTTCGCTGCCGATGTCGAACCAGCCGAGGATCAGCGAGCGTTCGACCAGATTGCGCAGCTCGCGCACATTGCCCGGCCAGTCGTAATCGGCCATCCGGGCCAGGGTGCGCGGGTCGAGGCTGAGCGGCGGCACGCCGAGGCTGGGGGTGAGCAGGGCCATGAAATGGTCGACGAGCAGCGGGATGTCCTCCGGCCGGTCGCGCAGTGGCGGCAGGGTGACTTCGAGCACCTGCAGCCGGTAATAGAGGTCGGGCCGGAAGCGCTGGGCGGCGACTTCGGCTTTGAGGTCGCGGTTGGTGGCGGCAATGACGCGCACGTCGACGGCGATTTCCTGCTCCGAGCCGACCGGCCGGATGCGCCTTTCCTCGAGCGCGCGGAGCAGCTTGGCCTGCGCGGCAAGCGGCAGTTCGGAGATTTCATCGAGGAACAGCGTGCCGCCACGGGCGTAGTAGAAGAGGCCTTCGCGACTTTGCGCGGCGCCGGTGTAGGCGCCCTTGACGTGGCCGAACAGCTCGGACTCGATGAGTTCGGCCGAAATCGCCGCGCAATTGACCGGCACGAAGGGGCCGCCGGCGCGCGGGCTCATGCGGTGCACGGCACGGGCGGCGACTTCCTTGCCCGTGCCGGATTCACCGCTGAGCAGCACGGTGGCCGGCGTCGGGGCGATGCGCTTGAGGCGTTCGCAGACTCTGAACATGGCCTCCGACTGACCGATGACGCCTTCGATGTCAGCCGAGTTAGTGCTCACTTCGCGGCGCAGCACGAAGTTTTCGCGGGCCAGGCTGGAACGTTCGAAACAGCGCTGGATGGCGTTGAGCACCTGGGCCAGCGAGAAGGGCTTGAGCAGGAAGTCGGCAGCGCCGGCGCGCAGGGCGTCGATGGCGGTGTCGAGGTCGGCGTAGGCGGTCATCAGCACGACGTCGCCGACATAGCCTTCGTCGCGCAGCTCGTGCAGCCAGTCGATGCCGGACAGGCCGGGCAGGGCGATGTCGAGGACGATCAGGTCGTAATGGCTGCGGCTGACCATCGGCCGGGCCTGCTCGACGCTGCCGGCGCAATCGGCAACGCCGCAGCGCGTGCTGAGCGCCCGCTGCATGAAGCTCTGCATGCCCGGCTCGTCGTCGACGATGAGCACCGAATATTGCTGCCAGGGGGCGGCCGGGGCGCCGGGGTTTGTCTCATCCATTGGAATGGTCGCTTGTTGGAATGGGTTCGTTCCAGCCAATTCTCGCATGGCTGGCGGCGCTGTGCGCGGGTCAGATTGTCCCGCTGCGCTGAACAGAATGTCGCAAGTTGATGACGGCCAGTCGCGTCGGTGGCGCCAAATCGGTCGGCGCGCCATGGCGTCAAATTTGCTTGAGGGGTTTAGCGGTTATCATGCCGCTTGCGGTCTGCGTACCGCATTGAATGGGTGGCGCTTCGGCGCCTTGTAAGCTGCCGTGACATCCGCATGGTGGTGGTTGCTGGACAAAACGGAGTACAACATGAGCTTTTCCCCACTGCGCCGCGTGGCGCTCAAGGGCGCGGTCGCCTGCGCTTTTGCCGCATCCCTTTCTGCGCCACTGCCGGCCCTGGCCGACCAGGCCATCCTGCGTGTTTCGGCCATTCCCGACGAAGCGCCGACCGAGTTGCAACGCAAGTTCGCGCCGCTCGGCAAATACCTCGAGGCGCAGACCGGCATGAAGGTCGTGTTCACCCCGGTGACCGACTACGCGGCCGTCGTCGAATCGCTGGCCACCAAAAAGATCGACCTTGCCTGGCTCGGCGGCTTCACCTTCGTGCAGGCCAAGATCCGCACCAACGGCGCGGCCATTCCTATCGCCCAGCGCGAGGAGGATGCCAAGTTCACCTCCAGATTCATCACCGCCGACCCGGCTATCAAGGGCCTCGCCGACCTCAAGGGTAAGACCTTCGCCTTCGGTTCGCCGTCGTCGACCTCCGGCCACCTGATGCCGCGCTTCTTCCTGCAGCAGGCCAATCTCAACCCGGACAAGGATTTCAGGAACGTCGCCTTCTCCGGCGCGCATGACGCGACCGTGGCCTTCGTCGCCGCCGGCAAGGCCGAAGCCGGCGTGCTCAACGCCTCGGTCTGGGACAAACTGGTCGAAACGAAAAAGGTCGATACCGACAAGGTTCGCGTCTTCTCGACGACGCCGCCGTACTTCGACTACAACTGGACGGTGCGCGGTGATCTTGACCCGGTGATCATCAAGAAGCTGACCGACGCCTTCCTCAAGCTCGACCCGGCCAACCCGGAACACAAGGAAATCCTCGCCCTGCAACGCGCCGCCAGGTTCATCCCGACCAAGAAGGAAAACTACGACGGCATCGAAAAGGCAGCGCAGGCCGCCGGCTTGTTGAAGTGAGTTTTGCCTTGAACGGCGTGGGGCTGACCCACGCCAATGGTTTTGCCGCGCTCAAGGAAATCACGCTGAAGGCGGAAAAGGGCGAGCGCATCGCCCTGATCGGCCCGTCCGGCGCCGGCAAGACCTCGCTGCTTTCCGTGCTCGGCACGGCGCTGGCGCCGACGGCGGGCACGGCCGACATTTTGGATTTTGGCCAAAATTTCCGGTTGACCGTGGCAGTCGCCAAACTGCGCGCCCGCATCGGCACCGTCCATCAAGCGCCGCCGATTCCCGGCCGGCAACGGGTGGTCACCGCCGTCCTGGCCGGCAAGCTCGGTCAATGGCCGGCCTGGAAGTCGCTGGCTTCGCTGCTCTACCCGCTCGACATCCCCGGTGCCCGTGCCGCGCTCGACCGCGTCGATCTCGCCGACAAGCTGTTCGCCCGTTGCGACCAACTCTCCGGCGGCCAGTTGCAGCGCGTCGGCATCGCCCGCGTGCTCTACCAGCAGCCTGAACTGATCCTCGCCGACGAACCGGTCTCGGCCCTCGACCCGACGCTGGCCCTGGCCACCATCCGCCTGCTCATCGCCGACGCTGAAGCACGTGGCGCGACCTTGGTCGCCAGCCTGCACGCCGTCGATCTGGCCATCGGCAATTTCTCGCGTATCGTCGGCGTCAGAGCGGGGCAGATCGCCTTCGACCTGCCGGCCAGCGAAATCACCGTCCCGCTGCTGCACGAGCTGTACGCCAGCGAAGGCGATGAACTGCCGGTGCAGGCGCATGAACCGCATTTCCTGTCGCAAGCTGCTGCCAACGACGCGGCGACTAGGGCGGCGTGTTGCTGAATCAATGAAAAATCCGCAAAACCTCTCTTCGATATACATTGTCATTTGTTCAAGAGGGAATTGAGATGCGTATTACCGATCAACAGGTAGCTGCTGCATATGGCGTTGCCAAGCGTGTTTACCTTGGAGAATTGAGAAGGGGCCAGGGTGTCAGAGAGTTAGTTGATTTGCATGGGCTGAATGAAGCAACTGCCGGTGATTTTATTTATGACTACCGACAATTAATCGAGGGAAGGGAATTTCACCGAGCAATGAGTTCCGCCGCAATGAGATATTTCATTGGAAATATTGAGGCAGAACTAGGAGTGGATGGTTTGGAGATGGCTATCCAATCGCTACGTGCCCACATCGTTTATTACGAACGTATTTCTGGTGCAACGATGAAATCTCTCCGCGCCGTTGCAGAAGATGGTGAGCTTCGCTTAATCCGGTACCGCACGAAGCTATCGCCAGAAGACTCCTTTGATCAGAAGGTTGCGAATGCTATGCGCGATAGCTCTACGAATCGTTTGATGAGAATTAGTAGTGCAAATAGGTTCCCGGAGAAAATTGTTGTTCAGACTGTTGGCTTTGCGCGCAGCCCGGATGTCGTTGCTGAGGTGCTAATCAGGGCAGCTGGCTATTGCGAACTGTGTAAACAGCAGGCCCCGTTTTTTAGGGCTAAAGACAATACCCCCTACCTTGAAGTCCACCATGTTGTCCAACTTGCAAAGGGTGGTGAGGATTCGGTAGAAAACGCCTTGGCACTTTGTCCCAATTGCCACCGTCAAGAGCATTTTGGAATCAAGCAGCCCAACTAAATCTGTATGAGTTTTGCACCCAACCGCGGCATGCTTCTGCACCAACTGACGAGCGGCAAAGTCCGCTTTGCTTTCTGACGGAGCCTTCATGAACCCAGCTACCAAACTTGATGCGCTGCTCTCCCTCCCTGCTGAAAACGAGATCGTCGAATTCAAGGAGGCGCGCAACAACTACGATTTCAGCAAGCTCGGCAAGTATTTTTCGGCGTTGTGCAACGAGGCCAATCTGAAGCGCCAATCGGCTGCCTGGCTGGTTTTTGGTGTGAATGACCGACACCAGGTGCTGGGATCGTTTTTTCGTCAGGTCCGCAAGGATTTGGACAGCCTTAAGGAGGAAATAGCCAACCGGACGACCAATCGCATCACCTTTGTCGATATTCACGAGGTCGCCCATCCTCAGGGGCGCGTGTTGCTGTTCGAGATTCCCGCCGCACCCAAGGGGCTGCCGGTCGCTTTCGATGGGCATTACTACGGTCGTGATGGCGAGGCACTATCGCCTTTGAATCTGGAGGAAATCGAGCGTATCCGGGCGCAGTCGACGGTGGAGGACTGGAGTGCGGTTATCGTTCCTGCCGCTGAGCTGAGCGATCTGGACGGAGAGGCGCTGGCGGTTGCGCGGCGCAATTTCAAGAGCAAGTTCCCGGACAAGGCGGCTGAGGTTGATGCTTGGGATGAGCCAACTTTCCTGAACAAGGCCAAACTGACCATCAAGGGGCACATGACCCGTGCCGCGTTGCTGCTGCTGGGCAAGGAAGAGGCAGAACATTTCTTGCAACCGGCGGAAGCCAAGGTCCGCTGGCTGTTGAAGGACCATCTGGGCAATGATCGAGATTACGCCTTGTTCGGCATGCCGTTGTTGCTGGCGGTGGACAAGGTTTACGCCAAGATTCGTAACCTCAAGTATCGCTACATCAGGGAAGGTACATTGTTCCCTGAGGAAATTGACCAGTACGAGCCTTACGCCATCCGCGAAGCGCTGAACAACTGTATTGCCCATCAGGATTACACGCTGGCCGGGCGCATCAATGTGGTTGAGCGCGAGGAAAGCCTGATTTTCACCAATCTGGGCAGTTTCGTTCCCGGCGATGTGCGCCGGGTGGTAATGGAGGATGCGCCCGAAGAGCATTATCGCAACCGTTTTCTGGCCACCGCGATGTTCAACCTGAAAATGGTCGATACAGCCGGGGGCGGTATCCGTAAGCTGTTTCTTTTCCAGCGCCAACGCTTCTTTCCGATGCCGGATTACGATCTTTCCAACAATCGGGTGAAGTTGACGCTGACCGGCAAGGTGCTGGACATGGATTACGCTCGTTTGCTGGCGCGCGATGGCGGGTTGTCGCTGCAAGAAATCATTGCCTTGGACAAAGTGCAAAAGCGGCAGCCGCTGGATTCCGAGGATGAGCGCCTGTTGAAGGGAACGTCCTTGATCGAAGGGCGCAAACCGAATTTTTACATCGCCCAGCCCGTGGCGCAGAAAACAGGGCAGAAAGCGAGCTACAGCAAGAACAAGGCTTTCGAGAAACAGTATTACCTGGATCTGATTTGCAAGGCTGCAGGAGAGCACGGGACTCTGAGTCGCAAGGACATCGATGAACTCCTCTGGAACAAGTTGCCTGATTGGATGGACGACAAGCAACGGAAAATCAAGGTGGGAAATCTCATCGGGGAATTGCGCAGAAAAGGCAGGATTTCCAATAGCGGCAGTGATACCCGCCCTTCCTGGTCTCTCATAATTACCTGAGGCGCAATAAATATTTATGAGAAGCTTACGAGAGGTTATTGTTGTAAGTGTTTGTATTTTATACCAATTGCGCTCTAATTTTTCTTCAGGTATTGCGCTTTAAGGAAAGATGTTTCAGAGACGTGCGCCAAACAGAGCTAGCCATTTTTCTTTCATGCCGGTAAACCATAACGCGTACGACCCGGCCGCCCGCACCCGACTGATCAGCGCTCTGGCGACGCTGGCCATTCTCTGGCCGCTGTTCCAGGCTGCCGAGGTCAAGCCCGGCGCGCTGTTCGAGCCTGGCAACCTCAAGGTCATCGGCAACTTCCTGGCTGGCTTCCTGCCGCCGGAAACCGGCGCCGAATTCATCGGCTACCTCGCCAAGGCGACGCTCGAAACCCTGGCGATTGCCACCGCCGGCATGGCGCTGGCCTTCCTGATCGCCGTGCCGATGGGCTATCTGGCCACCGGCGCCGGGCGCGAAAAGGCGACGCTCAACCCAGTAACGCGCAGCCTGCTGACCATCCTGCGCGGCATTCCCGAGCTGGTCTGGGCGCTGGTTTTCGTCCGCGTCTTCGGCCTCGGCCCGGCCGCCGGCGTGCTGGCCCTGGGCCTGACCTACGGCGGCATGCTGGCCAAGGTCTATGCCGAAATCCTCGAATCGGTCGATGCCGCGCCAGCCCGCGCCCTGCGCCACAACGGCGCCGGCCGACCGCTGGCCATCCTCTACGGGCTGATTCCGCAGGCCTCGAAGGAACTGGCCTCGTACACGGTTTATCGCTGGGAATGCGCCATCCGTGCCTCGGTGGTCATGGGCTTCGTTGGCGCCGGCGGGCTCGGCCAGCTCATGGATCAGGCCATGAAAATGCTCAACGGCGGTGAAGCGGCGACCATCCTGCTCGCCTTCATGGTCCTCGTCTTCGCCGCCGACGGCTTCTCGGGCTGGTTGCGCCGGGCGCTCGACACGCCGCCGGCCAATCGCGCCTCACCGTTCGGCTGGCGCAGTGCTGCCTTCGGGTTGGCACTCAGCGTCGGCATCGTCGCCAGTTTCAGCTATCTGGAAATTGGCCTGAAATCCCTGTTGACTGTGGAAGCCGCCCGCAGCATCGGTGAATTCGTCGCCGGCTTCTTCCCGCCCGATCTTTCCAGCGACTGGCTGGCCAAAGTCGGCAAAGGCATCTGGGAAACACTCGCCATCTCGGTCGTCGGCACGCTGCTCGCCGCCATCGCCGGCCTGCTGCTTGCCTTGCCCAAGTGGCGCGCCCCGTTCAGCTTCCTGCTCAACACCCTGCGCTCGGTGCCGGAACTGGTCTGGGCCACCATCACCGCGCTCGCCGTCGGCCTCGGCCCCTTTGCCGGCGCGCTGGCGCTGGCCTTGCACACGACCGGTGTGCTCGGCCGCCTCTACGCCGAAGCGCTCGACAACGCCCCGCCGGCCCCCGGCCAGGCGCTGCGTCTGGCCGGCGCCCCGGGCGGCTTCGCCTTCCTCTACGGCACCTTGCCTGGCGCCGCCCCGCAACTCATCGCCTACACGCTCTACCGCTGGGAAATGAACATCCGCATGGCCGCCATCCTCGGCTTCGTCGGCGCCGGCGGGTTGGGCCAACTGCTTTATTTCGAACTCTCGCTGTTCCATCACGCGCAGGCGTCGACGGTGATCATCGCCATGCTGTTGCTGTCGATTGCCGTCGATCAGGCCAGTGCGTGCTTGCGCCGGGCGATGCACTGACACCACCAAAAATTTCATTTTTGGCCAATATTTCCGGTTGACCGTAGCAAACAGTCGGCGAGCCATTCATTCGGCATCCCGGCTGACCATGCCATCCGCTATCATCGCCCGATTGCCGAATAGCGCCCCGCCGCCCATGAGCGAAAACCAGAACCCCGAGCAACAAGCCCGCGACCGCATCGATGCGCAACTGCGCGCCGCCGGCTGGGCGGTGCAGAAGAAAATCGACTTCTCCGCTGGTGCCGGGCAAGCCGTGCGCGAATGGCACACTGATGCCGGTCCGGCCGACTACGTGCTGTTCGTTGATCGCAAGGCGGTCGGCGTCATCGAAGCCAAGCGCGAATCCGAAGGCCAGCACCTGAGCGTGCACGAAACGCAGACCGAAGGCTACGCCGCCGCCAAGCTCAAGTGGGTGAACAACAAGGAGCCGTTGCCCTTCCTCTACGAAGCCACCGGCATCGTCACCCGCTTTACCGACGTCCGCGACCCCAAGCCGCGTTCCCGCGAAATCTTCAGCTTCCACCGCCCGGAAACCCTGCGCGATTGGTTGAATGAGGGAGAAAGCCTGCGTGCCCGCCTCGCCGAACTGCCGCCGCTCAACCCCGACAAGCTGCCGGCCAAGGAACTCCGCCTGCGCGACTGCCAGGAAACGGCGATCACCAACCTCGAACAATCCTTCCGCGAAGCCCGGCCGCGTGCGCTGATCCAGATGGCCACCGGCGCCGGCAAGACCTACACGGCGATCACCAGCATCTACCGCCTGCTCAAGCATGCCGACGCCAAGCGCGTCCTTTTCCTGGTCGATACCAAAAACCTCGGCGAACAGGCCGAGCAGGAAATGATGGCCTACGTGCCGATCGACGATAACCGCAAATTCACCGAGCTTTACAGCGTCCAGCGGCTCAAATCGAGCTTCGTCGACAAAGGCGCCGACGTCTGCATCTCCACCATCCAGCGCCTCTACTCCCTGCTGCAGGACAAGGAACTCGACGAAGCCGCCGAGGAAATCAACCCGGCCGAACTGGCCCAGCCCAAGGCGCCGGCCCCGGTCGCCTACAACGCCAAAATCCCGCCCGAATTCTTCGATTTCATCTTCATCGACGAATGCCACCGCAGCATCTACAACCTCTGGCAGCAGGTGCTCGATTACTTCGACGCCAGCCTGATCGGCCTGACCGCGACGCCCGACAACCGCACCTACGGCTTCTTCAGGAAGAACGTCGTCAGCGACTACAGCCATGAAAAAGCCGTCGCCGACGGCGTCAATGTCGGCAACGAAATCTACCTCATCGATACCCGCATCACCCAGCAAGGCGCCGTCATCGCCGCCGAACAGCAGGTCGAAAAGCGCGAACGCCTGACCCGCAAGAAGCGCTGGGAACAGCAGGACGAAGACGCCGCCTACACAGCAACCCAACTCGACCGCGACATCGTCAACCCGGACCAGATCCGCACCGTCATTCGCGCCTTCCGCGACAAGCTGCCGGCCATCTTCCCCGGCCGCGCCGAAGTGCCCAAGACGCTGATCTTCGCCAAGACCGACAGCCACGCCGACGACATCATCAACACCGTGCGCGAAGAATTCGGCGAAGGCAACGCCTTCTGCAAGAAAGTCACCTACCGCGCCGCGCAGGACAAAAAGCTGGCCGACGGCAGCGTCCAGCAAGGCGAAGACCCCAAGTCCATCCTCGCCCAGTTCCGCAATGAATACCACCCGCGCATCGCCGTCACCGTCGACATGATCGCCACCGGCACCGACGTCAAGCCGCTCGAATGCCTGCTCTTCATGCGCGACGTCAAAAGCCGCAACTACTTCGAGCAGATGAAAGGCCGCGGCACCCGCACGCTGGACATGGACGACCTCAAGAAGGTCACGCCCAGCGCCAAGACCGCCAAGACCCATTACGTCATTGTCGACGCCATCGGTGTCACCAAGTCGCTGAAAACCGCCAGCCAGCCGCTGATCACCAAGCCCGGCGTGCCGCTCAAGGATCTGGCCATGGGCATCCTGATGGGCGCCACCGACACCGACAGCGTCTCCTCGCTGGCCGGCCGCCTCGCCCGGCTCAACAAGCAGCTCGACGCCGACGACCAGCGCCGCCTGCGCGAAGCGGCCGGCGGCGTCGAACTCAGCCACCTGGTCAGCAAGCTGTTCAACGCCATCGACGGCGACCTGATCGAAGCCCGCGCCCTCGAACTGGCAAACCTGCCCATCGGCAACGATCCCGGCGACACGCTGCGCGACCAGGCCCAGCAGCAACTGGTCGGCGAAGCCGCGGCGCTGATGAACGGCGAATTCATCGACCTCATCGACACCATCCGTCGCGAAAAAGAACAGACCATTGACCACGACAACCTTGATGGCGTCACCTACGCCGGCTGGAGCAAGGACAGCGCCGCCAACGCCGAAGCATTGACCCACGAATTCGCCGACTGGCTGGCGGCGAATCGCGACGAGATCGAGGCGCTGACCATCTTCTTCGCCCAACCCTGGCGGCGGCGCGAAGTCACGCTGAAGCTGGTGCGCCAGGTGCTCGACAAACTCAAAGCCGACAAACCCAAACTCGCCCCACTGCGCATCTGGCAAGCCTACGGCCAGCTCGACGGCTACAATGGCGCCCCGCCCGAACAGGAACTGACCGCGCTGGTCGCCCTGATCCGCCGCGTCTGCGGCCTGGACGCCCAGATCACCCCGTTCGCCGACACCGTGCGCAAGAACTTCCAGACCTGGATCATGCAGCACCACGCCGGCGGCGCCGACAAATTCAACGAAGAACAGATGAACTGGCTACGCATGCTCCGCGACCACATTGCCCACTCCTGCCACGTCGACCGCAGCGACCTCGACTACAGCCCCTTCGACGCCCAGGGCGGGCTGGGGAAAATGTGGCAACTGTTCGGCGAGGGCATGGACCCGTTGCTGGATGAGCTGAATGAGGCGTTGGTGGCGTGATGGGGCTTGGAGAATTGCCAGAAGGTTGGGCGTGGACAACAGTAGCCGAGCTTGGGAAAGTAGTTTCCGGGGGAACGCCATCCACCAAAGAAGCAAGTTATTGGGGCGGAGACATTGCCTGGATTTCTCCTTCCGACCTGACAGGCTACACGGACAAATTCATTGCTCGTGGCGCCAAGTCCATAACCGCCTCCGGTTTGCAGAACAGTTCGGCGACTGCCATGCCCGCTGGTAGCGTTCATTTCTCTTCCCGCGCCCCGATTGGCTATACGGTTATCAGCAGTCGGAGCATGACGACTAACCAAGGTTTCAAAAGCTTGGTCCCGGCCGACGGCGTATTTAACGAATACATCTATTACTACTTTAAAAGCGCCAAACAGCTGGCCGAATCAGTAGCGACTGGCACTACGTTCAAGGAAATTTCCGGTTCCGCATTCAGCAAAATGCCGGTTCCGCTTCCGCCAACCGCCGAACAACACCGCATCGTCGCCAAGATCGAGGAACTGTTTTCCGAACTCGATCAGGGCGTGGCCAGCCTGAAAACAGCCCGCGAACAGCTCAAGGTCTATCGCCAGTCGCTGCTCAAAAATGCCTTCGAGGGCAAGTTGACCACCGCCTGGCGCGCCGCCCGCCGCGACCAGCTCGAAACCGCCGCCGCCCTGCAACAACGCATCGCCCGCGAACGCCAGGCCCGCTACCAGCAACAACTCGCCGACTGGCAAACCGCCGGCCAACAAGGCTCCAAACCCAAACCCCCCAAGCCCCTGCCACCGCTCACCACCGAAGAACTCGCCGAGTTGCCGGAATTGCCGGCGGGGTGGGGGTGGGTGCGCTTGGGCTGTGTGCTTGATGCCGTTTCAGGAAATACCCCCAAGGGCATTGAACAAACTTCCGGGCGAGAAGTACCCTTCTATCGCGTCTCGGATATGAATCGAGAAGGGAACGAGCTCTACATGAATAGCTCGGCTACCTACCTTAGCAAAGCTGAGGCTAAAGGTCTTGGCTTGACCATTTATCCTGCCGGCACAATTTTGTTTCCTAAGCGGGGCGGTGCGATTGCTACTAACAAAAAGCGCCGTCTGTTAGTTCCCGCGTGCTTTGATCTGAACTTGATGGGGCTAACCAATCTCCCGAATGGCATTGGGCTTGGTTACCTGTGGAATTGGGTGCTCAGCTTAGATTTGGCATCAATATCCGACGGATCTAATGTTCCCCAAATTAACAATCGAAACGTTGAACCATTGGCTTTTCCGGTTTGTTCTCTGGCTGAGCAGCTCGAAATTGTCCAAGAACTCGAATCCAAACTCTCCGAAGCCGACCAACTCGACAAAACCCTCGCCACCGCGCTGCAACAGGCCGACGCGCTGCGCCAGTCCATCCTGAAAAAGGCTTTCCACGGTCAACTGGAAAACAGGCCAAAAACGAAGAACCCGCCACTGCCCTGCTCGAACGCATCCGCGCCGGGAAATCGAATGGCATGAACACCCCGCGCAATCGCCGGAAATCGGGCTAAAATACTGTGTATTAATACAGTTATTTGCCGGAGTGAGTCATGCCAAGCCAAGCGATAAATGTTGTAGTTACAAATAATGCTTGCCGTCTCCTATTTGCGTAACTACAATAATTGTGCAGATCGAATTCGACCCTGAAAAGCGCAACCGGACGCTGGCTGAGCGGCAACTGGATTTTGCCCGGGCCTCCGAGGTTTTTGCCGACGTGAATGTGACGGCAGCGGATACGCGGCTCAATTACGGTGAGTTGCGTTTTACCACCGTCGGTGTGCTGGATGGGCGAATGGTGATTCTGGTCTGGACCCCGCGCGGCGAGGCGCGCCGCATTATCAGCATGAGGAAGGCCAATGAACGCGAAATCGCAAAATTTGCCCCAGCCCTGGGTTGATCCGGACGATGCGCCGGAACTGACCGACGAATTTTTCGAAAAGGCGGAGTACCGAATCGGCGATCAGTTGGTGTCACGTGATGAAGGCGCGGCTGCGCTGCGCAAGTCTTTGTCCCGTGGGCGCCCGAAGGCCGAGCAGACCAAACAGGCTTTGACCGTGCGTTACGATGCCGACATCGTGGCGGCTTTCAAGGCAACCGGCAAAGGCTGGCAAACGCGCATGAACGAGGCGTTGCGCGACTGGCTGAAGAGCCATTCACCCGCGTAGCCCACCGATGATGACAATTCCGACGCAGGAATCCCTGACCTGCGAATTCAAGAGCGACCGCAAGTGTCTGCCGGATCGTGAGCTGATCGAGGCCGTGGTGTGCATGGCGAACGGCGACGGCGGGGCGATTTATCTCGGTGTTGAGGATGATGGCCGGGTGACCGGCTTGCACAAGGATCATCGCTTTCTCGACGGGATGGCTGCGCTGATCGCCAATCGGACTCAGCCGGCGTTGCGGGTGAGCGTCGAGCAGGTTGAGGTCGACGGCCTTGCCGTGGCCCGCATCTCGGTGCCGAAATGTGGCCAGCCGGTGGCGACCAACGAGGGCTTGTTGAAGCGTCGCCGTTTGCAGGCCAATGGCCAGCCGGAATGCGTGCCTTATCCGCCGCATGAGTTTGCCAGCCGGCAGGCGAGTTTCGGGCTGCTCGATGTCAGCGCGCAGCCGCTGGCCGGGGCGCTGGCCAGCGATCTTGACCCGATTGAACGGGCGCGGTTGCGCCAGTTCATCGAGCGGTTCAACGGCGACCGGGCTTTGCTGGAACTGGACGATGCGCAACTCGATGCGGCGCTCGGGCTGACGGTACGCACGCCGGCCGGTTATCTGCCCTCGCTGACCGGGCTGCTGCTGATCGGCAACGAGGCTTCGCTGCGGGCGCTGGTGCCGACGCATGAAATCGCTTTCCAGATTCTTGAAGGCGAAGAGGTGCGTTTCAACGAGTTCAGCCGGGCGCCTTTGCTGCGGGCTTTCGAGTGGGTGGAAACCTTGTTCAAGCCACTCAATACGGAGCGGGAATTCCAGTCCGGCTTGTTCCGGGTGCCGGTGCCGCGGCTTGATCATCGCGCCTTTCGCGAGGCCATCGCCAATGCGATCACGCATCGCGATTACGCGCTGCGCGGGGCGGTGCATGTGCGGCTTTCCGGCGATACGCTGACGATCAGCAACCCCGGCGGTTTCGTCGAAGGAGTGACGCTGAACAACCTGCTGGTGACCGAGCCGCGCCCGCGCAACCCGGCGCTGGCCGATGCCTTGAAGCGCATCGGGCTGGTGGAGCGGACTGGGCGCGGGGTCGATCTGATTTATCGCGGCTTGCTGCGTTATGGCCGCCATGTGCCGGATTTCAGCCAGTCCGATAGCCATTCCGTGGTGTTGTCGTTAAGCCTGGCCGCGGCTGACGAAGCCTTCCTGAAGGTGATTCTTGAGGAAGAGGCGCGGGGCCACAAGGAGTTGCCGGTCGATAGCCTGATTATTCTGGCGGCGTTGCGGGAACAGCGGCGGGCGAGCAGCGAGCAGTTGGCAAATTCAGTCCAAAAGGAGGCGGGGCGTATTCAGGCCAGCCTCGAAGCTTTGGTTGAGGCTGGGCTGTTGCAGGCGCATGGTGTGGGTCGTGGTCGGAGCTATACGCTGTCCGCTGATTTGTACCGATTGTTGGGCGAAAAAGCGGAATACACGCGCCAGGCCGGTTTTGATCGCTTGCAGCACGAGCAACTGGTGAAGAATTACGTGAAGCAGCACGGGCGTATTACACGTCAGGAAGCCATCGAGCTTTGCCGCTTAACGCCGGATCAGGCGTATAAGCTGCTGAAGCAACTGGTTGGTCAGAATATACTTAAAAAACATGGCGTTAAACGTCATGCTTACTATGTAAAAGCCTAGTCTATACGCCTTCTATACGCCAAGGCGCATAGAAGGCGTATAGAACAGCGCATAGAAACCGAGAACCCGATCCATGAACGCAACCGCATCCATCGTCTCCCGTGTCTGGAGCTTCTGTACCACGCTGCGCGACGACGGGGTCAGCTATGGCGATTACCTTGAGCAGCTGACCTACCTGATCTTCCTGAAAATGGCTGACGAGTACGGTCGACCGCCGTACAGCCGCAAGATCGGCATTCCCGAAAACCTGGGTTGGGCGAGCCTGAAGGCGGTGCGTGGGGCGGCGCTGGAGGTGCATTACGTGACGGTGCTGCGCGAGCTGGGCAGCAAGCCGGGCCTGCTCGGGCAGATTTTCACCAAGGCGCAGAACAAGATCCAGGACCCGGCGAAGTTGTCGCGCTTGATCGACATGGTCGATGAAACCAGTTGGGTGACGCTGGGGGCGGACGTCAAGGGCGACATTTACGAGGGTTTGCTGGAGCGTAATGCCGAGGATACGAAGTCGGGGGCGGGGCAGTATTTCACGCCGCGGCCGCTGATCCGGGCGATGGTCGAGTGCGTGCGGCCGTTGCCGAACAAGACGATTGCCGACCCGGCCTGCGGCACCGGGGGCTTTTTCCTCGCCGCCTACGATTTTCTGGTCGATACCTATCCGGGCATGGACCGCGAGCAGCGGGCTTTCCTCAAGCACGACACTTTCTTCGGCAACGAGATCGTCGCCGGGACGCGCCGGCTGGCGCTGATGAACATGTTCCTGCACAACATCGGCGAGATCGACGGCGATAGCCCGATTTCACCGAACGACGCGCTGGTCGCCGCGCCGGCCCAGACTTTCGACTACGTGCTGGCCAACCCGCCTTTTGGCAAGAAGAGCAGCATGAGCTTCACCAACGAGGAAGGCGAACAGGAAACCGATGCGCTGACTTACAACCGCCAGGATTTCTGGGCGACGACCTCGAACAAGCAGCTCAATTTCGTGCAGCACATCAAGAGCCTGCTGAAGAGCACCGGCCGCGCCGCCGTGGTGGTGCCGGACAACGTGCTGTTCGAGGGCGGGGCTGGCGAGACGGTGCGCCGCAAGTTGCTGGAAACGACCGATCTGCACACCATCCTGCGCCTGCCGACGGGGATTTTCTACGCCAACGGCGTCAAGGCCAACGTGTTGTTCTTCGACAACCAGCCGGCGCGCAAGGAGGCGTGGACGCGCGAGGTGTGGGTTTACGACTACCGCACGAACATCCACCACACGCTGAAAAAGAAGCCGCTGCGCTACGAGGATCTGGCGGATTTCGTCGCCTGCTACCAGCCGCACAATCGCCACGGTCGACAGGAAATTTGGCACGAAATTGAAAACCCGGAAGGCCGCTGGCGCCAGTTCAGCTATGAGCAGATCGTTGCCCGCGACAAGACCAGCCTCGATATTTTCTGGCTCAAGGACAAGAGCCTGGCCGATCTCGACAACCTGCCCGAGCCGGATGAGCTGGCCGGCGAGATCATCGAAAACCTGGAGGCGGGGCTGAACAGCTTTCGCCTGATTGCCAACGCCTTACAGTAAGGAATATCCATGCAAAACATCCTGATCATCATCAACGCCGCCCCCTATGGCAGCGAGCGCTGCCTGTCCGCCCTGCGTCTGGCGACGGCGCTGGCCGGCAGCGAGGCCAAGCCGGCGGTGCGCATTTTCCTGATGTCCGACGCCACCGTGCTCGGCCTGCCGAACCAGATCGACGGCGCCGGCAACGGCTTGCAGGGCATGGTCGAAGGGCTGGTCGGGCAGGGCGTCGAGCTCCGCCTGTGCCGGACTTGCGCGCTGGCCCGTGGCCTGGGTGAACTGCCGCTGATTCCCGGCACTTCCATCGGCACGCTGGTCGAGCTGGCCGAGGCGACGCTGGCGGCGGACAAGGTCATCACCTTCTAAGCCGTACCGGGCCGGATTTCATTTTTGGCCGTTTTTTCCGGTTCACCGTAGGAGTGGGCAGCTTTTCGTAGCGGCCCGTCAGCCTGTCGGCAAGCGTGTTTCAGGCGGTTTGGGTGGGACAAAATGTCCCATCGCGATGGCCGATGGACAAAATGTCCCGGTTTTTGGCCGTCCGCCAAGCCGCCAATTCCTCATTGTTCAACGACTTAGGCCCGTGGCACAGTCGTTGCAGTGTTCTTCCCTTGCGACATGGGGTCGCACGAGGAGGAAAAATTCAAATGAACATGAACAGGCGGCAGTTCTTCAAGGTCTGCTCCGCCGGGCTCAGTGGGTCATCCATCGCCTTGATGGGTTTCTCGCCGACCGCAGCCCTGGCGGAAGTACGCACCTTCAAGCTCGCCCGCGCCACCGAGACACGGAACATCTGTCCGTACTGCTCGGTGTCCTGCGGCGTGCTGATCTACTCGACCGGGGACAAGTCGAAAAACTCCCAGTCGGAAATCATTCACATCGAAGGCGACCCGGACAATCCGGTCAATCGCGGCACGCTATGCCCGAAGGGCGCCGGCCTGCGCGACATGATCCAGAGCGCCAACCGGCTGAAGTGGCCGGAAGTGCGCGAAGCGGGCAGCAACGATTGGAAGCGGATTTCCTGGAACGAGGCCATCGACCGCATCGCCAAGCACATGAAGGCCGACCGCGACGCCAATTTCATGGCCCAGAACAAGGACGGCGTCACCGTCAATCGGTGGACCACCACCGGCTACCTCGCATCCTCCGCCGCACCGAACGAGGCCGGCTACCTGACCGTGAAGACGATACGCGCGTTGGGCATGACCTCGATCGATACCCAGGCCCGTATTTGACACGCTCCCACGGTGGCCAGTCTGGCTCCGAGTTTTGGGCGTGGTGCGATGACCAACCACTGGGTGGACATCAAGAACGCTGATCTGATTCTGGTCATGGGCGGCAATCCGGCCGAAGCGCACCCCTGCGGCTTCAAGTGGGTGATCGAAGCGAAGAAGACGCGCAAGGCCAAGCTGGTCGTTGTTGACCCGCGCTTCAACCGCACGGCGGCGGTGGCCGATTTCTATACCCCGCTGCGCCCCGGTACCGACATCGCCTTCCTCGGCGGCGTCATCAATTATCTGGTCGCCAACGACAAGATTCATCACGATTATGTGAAGGCCTACACCAACGCCGCCTTCCTGATCGATCCGGGCTTCAAGTTCGACGACGGCATCTTCTCCGGCTACAACGAGGAGAAGCGCAGTTACGACAAGACGACCTGGAAGTACCAGATGGGCGAAGACGGTTTCGCCAAGGTCGACGAGACCTGGCAGGACCCGAACTGTGTCTGGCAACTCATGAAGGCCCACTATTCGCGCTACACGCCGGAGATGGTCAGCAAGGTCTGCGGCACGCCGAAGGAAGGTTTCCTCAAGGTCTGCGAGCTGATCGCCGAGACCGCGGCGCCGAACAAGACGATGACCAGCCTCTACGCGCTGGGCTGGACCGAGCACTCTGTCGGTTCCCAGAACATCCGCTGCATGGCCATCATCCAGCAATTGCTCGGCAACATGGGCATGGCCGGTGGCGGCATCAACGCACTGCGCGGTCACGCCAACGTCCAGGGCATCACCGACTTCGCCCTGTACGCCCAGAACCTGCCGGGTTATCTCGGCGCACCGGGTGATGCCGATACTGACCGCAAGACCTATCTGGAAAAGCGCACGCCGAAGGCATTGCGCCCCGGGCAGATGAATTTCGGCCAGAACTTCCCCAAGTGGCAGACCAGCCTGGCCAAGGCCTGGTGGGGCGATGCGGCGACGGCGGAAAACGACTTCGCCTACGACTACTTCCCGAAACTGGGTGGGGCGTCGGACGTGCTGTCGATCTTCAACGCGATGTACGAAGGCAAGATCAACGGTTTCTTCTGCCAGGGCTTCAACCCGCTGGCCTCGGTGGCCAACAAGAAGAAGGTCTCCGACGCGCTGGCCAAGCTGAAGTACATGGTCGTCATGGACCCGCTGGCGACCGATACCTCGGAGTACTGGAAGCCGCACGGCGAGTTCAACGAGGTCGATCCGGCCAAGATTGCGACCGAGGTCTTCCGTCTGCCGACCACGCTGTTCGCCGAAACCGCCGGCACCTTCACCAACTCCGGCCGCGTCATTCAATGGCGCTGGAAGGCGGCGGATGGTCCGGGCGACGCCAAGGACGACACCGAAATCATGGCGGCGCTGTTCCTGAAGCTGAAGGAAATGTACGCCAAGGATGGCGGTGCCTTCCCCGATCCGATCCTCAAGCTGACCTGGGCCTACGCCCAGCCGGCCAAGCCGTCGCCGGAAGAGCTGCTCCGGGAAATCAACGGCAAGGCGCTGGCCGACGTGCTCGACCCCAAGGACCCGACCAAGGTGCTGGTCAAGGCCGGCGAGCAATTGCCGAGCTTCGCCATGCTCCGCGACGACGGCTCGACGACCTGCGGCAACTGGATCTACTGCGGCGTCTGGTCGCAGGCCGGCAACAACTCGGCGCGGCGCGACAACGCCGACCCGTCCGGTCTCGGCCAGACGCTGAACTGGGGCTTCGCCTGGCCGGTCAACCGGCGCATCATTTACAACCGCGCTTCGGCCGATCTGGCCGGCAAGCCGTGGGACCCGAAGCGCACGGTGTTGAAATGGACGGGCGACAAGTGGGGCGGCAACGACGTGCCCGACATGCGTCCGGATGCGGCACCCGACCAGAACGTCATGCCCTTCATCATGAACCCGGAAGGCGTGGCGCGTCTGTTCAGCCGCGAGCTGATGGCCGAAGGTCCGTTCCCCGAGCACTACGAGCCGTTCGAAACGCCCCTGGAGGCCAACCCGATGCACCCGAAGAACCCGAAGGCGACCAGCAACCCGGCCGCCCGCGTGTACAAGGGCGACATGGAGGCGTTCGGCAAGGCCAAGGACTTCCCGTACGTGGCGACGACCTACCGCCTGACCGAGCATTTCCACTACTGGACCAAGCAGAGCAAGATCAACGCGATCACGCAGCCGGAACAGTTCGTCGAAATCGGCGAGGAACTGGCCAAGGAGAAGGGCATCGCCAACGGCGAGAAGATCAAGGTGCGCTCCAACCGCGGCTTCATCAAGGGCGTCGCGGTGGTGACCAAGCGGATCAAGGCGCTCGATGTCGATGGCAAGCGGATCCACACGGTCGGCATCCCGATCCACTACGGGTTCAAGGGGGCGACCAAGCCGGGTTTCCTGACCAACACGCTGACCCCGTTCGTCGGCGACGCCAATACGCAGACGCCGGAGTACAAGGCGTTCCTGGTCAACATCGAGAAAGCCTAAGGGAGAGCTGATATGGCACTGCAATCGCTAGACATCAAACAGCGCTCCGCGACGACGACGCCCTCGACGCAAGTGCGGGAAACCATCGAAATCGCCAAGCTCATCGACGTTTCCGCCTGCATCGGCTGCAAGGCCTGCCAGGTGGCGTGTTCGGAGTGGAACGACATCCGCGACGAAGTCGGCAACTGCCACGGGGTGTACGACAACCCGATGGACCTGACGGCGAAATCGTGGACGGTGATGCGTTTTACCGAGGTCGAGCAGAACAACAAGCTCGAGTGGCTGATCCGCAAGGACGGCTGCATGCA
>JAUYEI010000096.1 GCA_030691385.1 Azonexus sp. | reverse complement strand
TCGACTACAAGAAGTTGCTGGCCGGCATTGCCGATGCTTTTTCCGGCCAACAGGCCAAAGTCGTCGCAGTGATGAACCGTGATCAGGTGGAGCGCCTGCTATCCACACTGACGCCCCGCGAACTTGAGGTGATGGATCGGGTCGTGGCGGGCCTGCACAATCGCGAAATTGCTGCCGAACTGGGTATCAGTCCACGCACGGTTGAGGTTCATAAAGCCCGGATGATGGACAAGCTCGGCGTCAGCAACATTGCCGACCTGGTTCGGTTGAGCCTGCAGTCAGGAAATCTGGATAGACGGGAGGCCCGGCCGCCAGCAACGTGCCGGCGAACCGGTTTTATTGACTAATTCTACTTTGTCGGATATCAATAATTTAGGGGGGGGTGCCATGACAACTACCTGAATCCGTGGTCATAGAAGTTCCAGGGCTTCCGCACTCGAACAGCCGCTCGATTCCGGCGTATTCGCCGGCCTTGGCGCGGTTCAGTTCCCACAGGTCTAGTGCCTCTTGCATTCTCAGCCAGCTTTCGGGCGTGGTCCCGGTCAGCTTGCCCAGGCGGATAGCCAGATCAGCGGACAGGCCGCGCTTTTCGTGCAGCAGTTCGGACACAGTCAGGCGCGAAACCGCCAGCCGTTTGGCAAATTCTGTCTGGGTCATGCCTAGCGCCGGCAAAACATCCTCCCGGAGAATCGCGCCGGGGTGCGTCGGCTTCCGGTTCGGGTCGCGTAGGGTCATCAGTGGTAATCCTCCAAATCAACGTCGACGGCGTCTTCGCCGTCAAAAGCAAACGTGATTCGCCAGTTACCCGACACGCTCACGGCGTACCGCTTGGGATTGAAGCCCGTCAGGCCATGAAATCCAAAGCCGGGCAGGTTCATATCTTCCGGCCGGCCCGCCGACTCCAGGCGGTCCAACAGGCGTTCAAGGCGGGCCGCGTGTTTTGGGTTGATTCCCCGGCGGTCACTTTCCGAGAAAAACCGTAACAGCCCTTTGTGTCGAATGCTGCGAATCATGGATGGATTGTAATGGATAGGATTACAAAGGCAAGCGGTTTTCAGCCTTGCCGGGCGGCGCGCTTTGTTTCTGGGGCGGCAATCGCCCTTGCCGGCGGGCCTCTTTGAACGCATCGTCAAGCGTTGCCAGCCGGGCCTGGTTCGTTACGCTGGCAATGTAATGATCGCGGCATCGCCAAACGCTGCCGGCCGTTCGGCCGTCAAGCTTTACGCACCAATCCTCGACGCGGGGTTTTGGCTGGGTGAATTCGATTTTCGGGCGGGTCATCTCGGGGCGCTCACGGCAACCGCCAGCACCTCGGCCTAGGCCAGCCGGGCGCGATGCACGAGGCGCAAGGCATGGCCGGCGGCAACGGCGGCCGATTCCTGCCGGCATTCCAGGTAATCGCCAGCAAAGTCCTTTTCGACCGCCAGGCGCAACAGGTCAAGCAGGGCCTCGGCTGCCATCAAGTCGCCAAGCGGGCCGGCCGGCGGATAGTCGGGGACCGGGGCCTCGCTCACCTTGAACGTATGCTGCACGCCCTCAAAAGTCGATTTCAGCGGGACAGACGGGGGCGGATTTTTGGCCGGCTTCAGGGCCGGTTCGCGGGCAGTTTTCGGCATGGTTTCACCCTCTCATTTCATCATCGCGCCGGCCGTTCGGGACCGGTCCCGGCAGTACCCTTGCGCGGCATTTCGCACGACCTGAAACGTCCTGATAACGAAGTGTCCCGGCGTGTCCCGGCTGTGTCCCGGCGTAAATATTCAAACTGAATTTGCAAGATGGCCTATTGGCAAGGCTTTCGGCAGTTTGTCCCGGTTGTCCCGGCATAAAACGGTAGGGGTAGGAAGAAAAGGCTGCGTGCTTCATGCTTTTTTCGGGGTCCGTTGCTTGATCGGAACCACTTTGTTTGCATCGCCTTTTTCGCACTGTGCCAACAGGTCGGAAAGGGAATTCAGGGCGGCCCGGCGTTCCTCGAAATAATCATGCACGTTATAGACCGCCTCGATACCCTTGGCTGGTTTGTGGTTCAGGCACATTTCGGCAATGTAGGGGGCGACACCCAGGGCGGCAAGGTGCGTCCGGGCGGTCCGGCGCAAGTCATGCACCGTGAAGGGTTCCAGGTCGGATTGCAGCATGTAAAGGGCGTGGTTCAGTGTCGTTTCGCCCATGTAGCCGGTCAGCTTGCCGGGGGCGATCCGCTGCACCGGAAAGACATAAGCGTTATGCCCTCTCGCCTTCTGTTCCTTCAGGATGTCGACCACCCAGGGCGAAAGCGGAATGCGGATAGCTTCCTCGGTCTTGGTCTGTTCCTTGGGGATATGCCACTCCCCGGCCTTCAGGTCGAACTGGTTCCAGGTGGCAGTCAGCAATTCCATTTTGCGGACCCCCAGGGCGAGCAACAGCTTCAGGGCCGCCGCCGAATAGGGCGGAAAGTTCGGCGTGTCCCGCATTGCCTTGAAGAACTTGACCAGCTCGGCACGGGACAGGACCCGACTACGCGCCCCCATCTTGCCCCCTACATCCTTCCAGCCAAAGGGGGCCGCCGGATTAGCCGCGATGATATGGCGCTTCATGCCGTAGTCGAAAAGGGCCTTGGATAGCTGCAATACCTTCTTGGCGGTCTGGATCACCCCCCGTTGCTTCAAGGGGTGCAACAGGGCGTCAATATCAGCAGGGCGAACGTCGGCAACTTGCTTGTTGCCAATCCTCGGCAGGATATGCAGGGCGAACACCCCGGAAACCTCTTTGGGCTTCTTGCGCTGCCCCTCGATTTGGCTGGCAAAAAATTCATCGTATAGCGTCTTGACTGTCCCGACCTTCGCCAGCGTTGCCGCCAGCTTGTCGGCTTGCTTCTGATCTTGAAGGGCCTCACCAACGTCCACACCCCGGCGAATTTCTACGCGCTTCTCGGCTGCCAGTTCACGGGCCTTGGTCAAGGTCAAATCGGGGTAACGCCCCAAGGTTAATTCCTTGGCCTTGCCGCCAAAGCGATAACGCAGCGTCCACGCGGCCGTTCCCTTGGCGGACAGCGTAAAGTTCAGGCCATCGCCATCCGACTTTGCAACAGGTTTCCCGGCCTTGATCCAATTCCGCAATTCAACATCCGTCAGCTTGCCCATAACGCCCCCAGCTACACATTTTCAAAAAGCCACACACCTCAAACCACACATCGCGCTATAGCAACACAACTAGCTACACAAAAAGTATGCGCTGTCACGACTCATTACGCAACCACTAGAAACAAAAAAGCCCGGAAAAACCGGGCTTTATAAGAATCGTTGCAATGTCATGATATGTTATGAAACAACATCAAAGGGTTTTGAATAGCACCTTGGAGCGCCGCTGATAGTTGTACATATCGCGTTTGTTGGCCGGCAGGTCGTCGACCGTACCAACCTTGAAACCACGCTCGACAAACCAGTGCTCAGTCCGTGTGGTCAGCACGAACAGGCGCTTGATGCCGGCCTTGCGGGCCCGCTGCTCGATGCGGATCATCAACTGCTCGCCGTAGCCCCATTCGCGATGTTCGTGGCTGACGGCCAGGCAGGCCAGCTCTGCCTCCTGCTCGGAATGCTGATAGAGCGCGGCACAGCCAACGATGATGCCATCGTGCAGCATGATCGAGAAATGGTCGAGTTCGCGTTCGAGCAGTTCGCGCGGCCGATGGACAAGGATGCCTTCCTGCTCCATCGGTTCGATCAGCGCGATCAGCGCCGCGATGTCGTCCGGCTTGGCTTCGCGGATATTTTCCAGCGATTCGCGGGTGACCACAGTGCCGACGCCATCGTGCGTGAATAGCTCGCGCAGCAAGGCGCCATCCTGCTCGAAACCGATCAGGTGTACGCGGCCGACGCCGGTCCGGCTGGCCCGCACGGCACACGGCAGGTAGCGCTTGATGTCGGCCGACAGCCACTCGGCGTCGCGCAGCAATTGGAAAGCCTCGTCAGCCGTCATTGCATCGAGCAACTCGCCCCCGTTGTCGGTGACACCGCGGCTATCGGTCAGATAGACCAGTTTGTCGGCCTTGATGGCGATGGCCACGGCTTCGGCCGCCTCTTCCATCTGCAGGTTGAAAATCTCGCCGGTTGGCGACGGCCCTTCGCAGTTGAGCAGCACGATGTTGCCGAGGCCGAGTTGGGCATTGATGCCTTCGCTATCGACCTTGCGCACCTTGCCGGCGTACTGCATGTCGATTCCGTCGAGCACACCGATCGGTTGCCCGGTAATGAAATTGCCACCGATGACGCGAATGCGGCTGTTGGCCATCGGCGTATTCGGCAAGCCCTGCGACAGCATGGCCTCGATTTCGAGATACACACTGCCCACCGCATCGAGCACGCAATCGAGCGCCTCGGCGTCGGTTACCCGATAACCGCGGTGATAGACCGACTCCAGGTTCTTCTCGCGCAACTCTTCCTCGATCTGCGGGCGCGCCCCATGCACCAGGACCAGCCTGATGCCCAGGCTGACCAGCAGATTGACGTCGTAGGCCAAGGTTTTGGCGAACTCGCTGGCCACCGCCTTGCCGCCGAAGGCAATGACGAAGGTCTTGCCGCGAAAGGCGTTGATGTAGGGCGTGACCGCCCGGAACCAGGAGACGAAATGCTCGTCGTAAGGGGTATCGCTCATTTGTCCGAATATTTTCCGTCGTCGTCTTTCAGTGCTGTTTCCAGGCGCTCACACAAGGTTTTCAACACTTTAACCCGGGCGAAGTTTTTGTCGTTGGCCTCAACCAGGGTCCACGGCGCCAGCCCGGTTGACGTGCGATCGACCATGTCACAGACGGCGGACACGTAGTCGTCCCATTTTTCGCGGTTGCGCCAGTCCTCGTCGGTGATCTTGAAGCGCTTGAACTCCGTGTCCTGACGCTCCTTGAAACGGCGCAACTGCTCGTCGGCACTGATCTGCAACCAGAATTTGACGACGATGGCGCCGGAATCGACCATCTGGTGCTCGAAATCATTGATCTCGGCGTAGGCGCGCAGCCAGTCGGCCTCGGTACAAAAGCCCTCGACGCGCTCGACCAGAACACGGCCGTACCACGAACGGTCGAAAATCGCCGCCCGCCCGGTGCGCGGCAGATGCCGCCAGAAACGCCACAAATACGGCTGTGCCCGCTCTTCTTCGGTCGGCGCCGCAATCGGCACAATCTGGTACTGCCGGGCGTCCATCGCAGCGCCGATGCGGCGAATGGTACTGCCCTTGCCGGCCGCATCCGAACCTTCGAAAACCAGCACCAGCGAACGCTTGCCAACAAAGCGCGGATCGCGCACCAGTTCGGAAAGACGGAACTGGTACTTGGCTAGTTGGCTTTCGAAATCCTTCTTGACCAGTTTCTGTTTGAGGTCGAGCTCGCTGAGCACGTTTTTCCGGTCGATGGCATGGATGATCGGCGGTGCCACCAACACCTGCTGACGGCCTTCCTGCTGCAGGCGACGCTTCATGGCGTCGAGCACGATGCGACCGACGCTCAGCGAGCGGTACTCGTCGTCGGTGCCCTCGACGATGATCCACGGTGCATGTGCCGTGTTGGTGACGCGCAGTACATGGCCAGCCACTTCCTGGAGCTTGTTGTAGGTTTTCAGGCGATCGTAGCTTTCCTTGGTGACGCGCCAGGCGGTGTTGGGATTTTTTTCCAGTGCCTTGAGCCGCGTCTTCTGCCCATCCTTGGACAGGTGAAACCAGAACTTGATGACCAGCGCCCCTTCATTGACCAGCATGGCCTCGAAGCGATTGATGTCGTCGAGCCGTTCATCCAACTCGGAACGACGCACGTCCCCATTGATGCGGTCGGTAATCGGCTGCGAATACCACGAGCCGGCAAAGATGCCGACCTTGCCCTTGGGCGGCAAGGCGCGCCAGTAGCGCCACATGTAGGGACGGGCCCGCTCTTCATCCGAAGGCTCCGAAAAGGCCAACGTCGAAATATGGCGTGGGTCCATCCAGGAATAAAGCAGGTTGATCGTTTCCCCCTTGCCGCTGCCATCGACTCCGCTGATCAGGATGACAACCGGAAAGTCCTTTTTCTCCAGCATGTCGTACTGCGCGTCCAACAATGCCGCGCGCAGCAGCGGGACCTCCTTTTTGAAGGTTTCCTTGTCTATCTTGTGGCCCAGTTCTGCAGACTCGAACATTTTTTATTCCCCCCTGAAGTCACCCCAAAGTGCCTGCATCGCTGCCAGCGCAGCCAGGCCCGCCGTTTCCGTACGCAAAATGCGCGGCCCCATGCGTACCGCCTGAAAGCCGGCCGTTTCCGCCGCGATCATTTCCTGTGGATCAAGCCCCCCTTCGGCCCCGATCAGCAGTTGCACCTCACCGACCGGCCGGATCGAGGCCAGCGTCTGTCCGGCGTCCGGCGCCAGCATCAGGCGCATGACGCCAGGGGCCGGCCTGGCCAGCCAGTTTTCCAGCTTTTCGAGCGGCGCCACCAAAGGCACCTGGTTACGGCCGCATTGTTCGCAGGCCGACGCCACCACCCCCTGCCAGTGTGCCACCCGCTTGCCGGCCCGCTCGCCGGCCAGTCGCAAGACGCTGCGCCGGCTCTCGACCGGGACGATGTTGCGAACGCCCAGTTCCACCGCCTTCTGGATGGTGAAATCCATCTTGTCGCCAGCCTGCAGCGCCTGCACCAGCGTAATCGCCAGCGGCGACTCGGACTCGACATCCTCCCAGGCACCGAGCACCGCCATGACCCGGTCGCGTTCGATGCGCTCGATCTGCGCCGGATACTGGCCGCCACGCCCGTCGAAAAGAATCATCGGCGCCCCGGGCGGCAGGCGCAACACTCTCACCGCGTGGCGCGCCACGGGCTCCGGCAATTCAACGTGAGCCCCCGGCGACAGGGCTTCTCGGCAGTAAAAACGGGGTGAATTCATCGGTGCTATTATGGGCGAAATGCGTTTTGGAGTGGAAAAACATGGTCGCCTTGAACCCACCCGTCTGCGATTTCGGTCAGCCCGCCATCGACTTCGACCTACCCGGCGTTGACGGCAAGCGCCACACGCTTTCAAGCTGTCGCGGCCCGAACGGCCTTCTCGTCATGTTTATCTGCAACCACTGCCCCTCCGTCAAGGCGATCATCGACCGCCTGATCCGCGATTGCCGCGAGTTGGCCAGGCATGGCATCGGCTGCGTCGCGATCATGAGCAACGATGTCACAGCCTACCCGGAAGATTCGCCGGAATCGATGGCGCGCTGGGCGACCGAACTGGCTTTTCCGTTTCCCTATCTCTACGACGAAACCCAGGCCGTCGCCCGGGCCTATGGCGCCGTGTGCACACCCGACTTCTTCGGCTACAACGCCCAGCTCGAACTGCAGTACCGGGGCCGTCTCGACGCTTCCGGCAGAAATCCCGGCCCGGCCGACGCCCGGCGCGAACTCCATGATGCGATGCGTGAAGTCGCCCATAGCGGCAACGGACCGCGCGAGCAAATCGCGTCAATTGGCTGCTCGATAAAATGGCATATTTAACAAAAAGCAGTACAAATGAAAAATTCACCCGTATCGATGTTCAGACCATGAAGCCTGGGCTATGATTCGCCATTATTTTCCAGCCGACCTCTTTCGTTGAATTTACCGGACGCTTCCTCGCCAACATCCGTCGACCTGCGACGTCAGTTGGCCTATCTGCAGTCTGTCGTCTCGAACATGCCACAAGGCATCAGCGTGTTCGACGAGAATTTGTGCCTGCGCGTCTGGAATCAGGGATTCATCGCCGCGCTCGACCTGCCGCCTGATACCGTCCACGAAGGCATCCACTTCTCCGAGGTGATCCGCATTCCGGTCGCGCGCGGCGATTATGGGCAGGGCGATAGCGAACAACTGGTCGAGCGCATCACAGCACGGATCGGCAAATTCGAAGCCCAGCATTTCGAGGAAACCCGCCCCAACGGGCGTTCCTACCGGATCCAGAACGAGCCGCTATTCATCGGCGAACTGGCGGCCGGCGTCATCTCGACCTATACCGACATTTCCGAACAGCGGGCCAGCGCCGAGCGGGAACAATTGGCGCAGAAAGTCTATACCCACACGCCGGCCGGTATCATTTTCACCGACGAAGCGCATCGCATCCTGTCGATCAATCCGGCCACCACCCAGATGACCGGCTATGAAACCTTCGAGTTGCTCGGGCAGACCGTCTACGGGCTGATATCGCTGGGTGATGGACTATCGCCGGACACCTTCGAACGAGATCTGGTCTTGCGCGCATCCTGGCAGGGCGAACTCGAAGTCACCCGCAAAAATGGCGACAACTTCCCGGCCGGAACCCGCGTCAACCGCGTCGATGACCCGCAAAGCGGCATGCCGGCGCATTACGTCTGGATTCTGGCCGACATCACGGAACGCAAGCAGTCCGAAGAGCGCATGCGGCACATCGCCCAGCACGATGCGCTGACCGGCCTGCCCAACCGCATGGCCCTGCTCATGCGGCTCGCCCAGTTGCTGCCCGAGGCCCGCCGGCACGGCTGGAAGATCGCCATGATGTTCCTCGACCTCGACCGCTTCAAGATCATCAACGACACCCTCGGCCACCAGATCGGCGACGAACTGCTGCGTGAAGTGGCTTGCCGCCTGTCCGCAGTCGTCCGCGAAACCGATTTCGTCGCCCGTCTGGGCGGTGACGAATTCGTCATCATCCTGCCCGGCATCTCGTCGGCGGCCGACGCCGCGGTCGTTGCCGGCAAGGCCATCGCCGCGCTGTCGTCGGCCATCGAGGCCAACGGGCACGAACTGCACACCAGCCCGTCGATCGGCATCAGTCTCTTCCCCGACGACGGGCCGGATGGCGACAGCATCCTGAAAAATGCCGACACGGCGATGTACCACGCCAAGGCGGCGGGTCGAAACAATTTCCAGTTCTTTGCCAGCGAAATGAACCTGATCACCTCGGAGCGCCTGAACATCGAACACAAGTTGCGCCACGCCATCGCCCGCAACGAACTGGCGCTGTGCTTCCAGCCGCAGTTCCTCGCCGGCAGCAGGGAACCGACAGGCGTCGAAGCCCTGCTCCGCTGGCACCATCCGACGGAAGGCTTGATTTCACCGGCCCGTTTCATCCCGGTTGCCGAAGAAACCGGCATCATCGTCGAGATCGGCGAGTGGGTGCTGGCTAGCGCCTGTCATGAAATGAAACACTGGATCGACGCAGGGCTGAAGCCAATGCGCATCGCCGTCAATGTCTCGGCCCGCCAGCTACGCCGTCGCGATTTCTGCGAAACCGTGGCCAATGCGCTGACCCTGTCCGGACTCCCGGCCGAACTGCTCGAACTGGAAATTACCGAGAGCTCGGTGATGGAAAACCCGCAGGAAGCCATCCTGATTCTCGAACGCCTCGGTCGCATGGGCGTCACGCTGGCCATCGACGACTTCGGCACGGGCTATTCCTCGCTGGCCTATCTCAAACTCTTCCCGATCGATCACCTGAAAATCGACCGCTCTTTCGTGGCCGACATCGAAACCGATCTCAATGACCGCGCCATCGCCTTCGGTACCATCGCCCTGGCCCATTCGCTGGGCCTCAAAGTCATTGCCGAAGGCGTCGAAACCGAAGACCAGCTCGAGCTATTGCGCGCCAACGGTTGCGACGAGGTTCAGGGCTACCTGCTAAGCAAGCCGCTGTACAGCGCCGCAGCCTTTACCTTCCTGCACGCCAGGGCGCGTTCTCGGCAAGCAGTGGGCTGCCCGGCAGAGTAAAATTGCGCTTTTGTCATTGAAGCAGGGGTTCTCATGGCACAGCGCACGCTGGCACGTTATCTCACCGAAGAGCAACGCAACAAGGGCGTCATTACCGGCGACCTGAAGTTCCTGATCGAAATCGTTTCGCGTGCCTGCCAGGCCATTTCCATCGCCATCGGCAAGGGCGGACTGGGCGGCGTGCTCGGTGAAGCCGGTAGCGACAATGTGCAGGGTGAGGCCCAGAAGAAGCTCGACGTCCTGTCCAACGACATCCTGCTCGATGCCAACGAATGGGGTGGCCACCTCGCCGCCATGGCCTCCGAGGAAATGGACCTGCCGCATCTGGTCCCCAACCGCTATCCGCAGGGCGAGTACCTGCTGACCTTCGACCCGCTCGACGGCTCGTCGAACATCGACGTCAATGTCTCGATCGGCACCATTTTCTCCGTTCTCAAATGCCCGGAAGGCGCCGACCTGTCGACGCCGGATGCCGCCGAAGCTGCCTTCCTGCAACCGGGAACGGCGCAGGTCGCTGCCGGCTACGCGGTTTATGGCCCGACCACGCTGCTCGTCCTGACCGTCGGCGACGGTGTCGTCGTCTTCACCCTCGACCGCGAACAAGGCCAGTTCATCCAGACCCAGGAAAACGTCCAGATCCCGGCCGAGACCAAGGAGTTTTCCATCAACATGGCCAACCAGCGGTTCTGGGAAGCCCCGGTCCAGCGCTACATTGCCGAAATGCAGGCTGGCAAGGAAGGGCCCCTCGGCAAGGACTACAACATGCGCTGGGTGGCCTCGATGGTGGCCGATGTCCATCGCATCATGACGCGCGGCGGCATCTTCCTGTACCCGGTGGACAGCAAGCTCAAGACGCAGGGCGGCAAGCTGCGCCTGATGTACGAAGCCAACCCGATGGCCATGCTGATCGAACAGGCCGGCGGCGCCGCGACCACGGGACGCCAGCGCATCCTCGACATCCAGCCGGAGAAACTTCATCAGCGCGTGCCGGTCATACTCGGGTCAAAAAATGAAGTTGAGCGCGTCGCTGGCTATCACCGCGGCTGACCTGCCACATTCACCAATTCGACAATGTCATAGGACAAAGCAATGAAACAACTCAGCATTGCACTACTCCTGGCGGCCGGCACCATCCTGGCTGGCTGCAAGAGCAACGAGTCCAAGCCGGAAGAAGCTGCGCCGCCTCCGCCAGCCGCGGCTACGGCACCCGCAGCCGCCCCGGTCGCTGCCAAGCCGGAATGCCCGCCAGAGCCGACAACCAGGAAGAAGGGCGCGAAGGAAACCGCCAAGGCCAAGACCACGAAGAAGAGCGAGGCAGCGCCTGTTGATTGCGAGCCCGCCAAGCCGAAGACCGCAGCGACGACCAAAGCAGCCGAACCTGCTGCACCGCCGTCTCCACCCGCCAAGGAAAGTACCGCCGGCAAGGCCTGCAACCCTTGTACAGTGAAATCGAAGGACGGCACTTTCGACGGCGAGGTTTACGGCAGTATTCCGCCGGGCAGCAAGTGGGCCAAACTGCAGATTGGCATGCATCAGTCCGAAGTCGAGCGCATCCTCGGTGTCACGTCGAACATTCGAGCCTACGTCACGGCCAAGGCCTGGATTCCCTTCTATTTCGGCGGCGACAGCCATCGCTACGAAGCGGTCTACGCCGGCCAGGGCAGCGTTGCCTACACTGGTGGTAGCTGGGGTGGCGGCCAGGGCATCCTGATGATGATTAATTTTGATCCCAAGATTCAGTAAAACTGATCAAAGGCAGGCCTGAAAAGCCTGCCTTATTGGCCTTCTGCCCTACCCAAAAAGAGGGTTTTCCCGGATAATTTCACCTTTTCAGCAGGCTGGATTTCCGGATCATGAGCGTCAGCAATCTCCCCAAGTTTTCTCCCCTGACCGGCGCCATCCGCGCTATGGCCATGGACGCAGTCCAGCAGGCCAATTCCGGCCATCCGGGCGCCCCGATGGGCATGGCGGAAATCGCCGAAGTCCTCTGGCGTCGCCACCTGCGTCACAACCCGGCCAACCCGCACTGGCCCGACCGCGACCGCTTCGTGCTGTCGAACGGTCATGGCTCGATGCTGATCTACTCCCTGCTGCACCTGACCGGCTACGATCTGTCGACCGCCGACCTCAAGAATTTCCGCCAGTTGCACGCCAGGACCCCGGGCCATCCGGAGTTCGGCTACACCGCCGGCATCGAGACGACCACCGGCCCGCTCGGCCAAGGCATTTCCAACGCCGTCGGCTTCGCGCTGGCCGAAAAGGTGCTGGCCGCCGAGTTCAACAAGCCCGGCCACGAAATCGTCAATCACTACACCTACACCTTCCTCGGCGACGGTTGCCTGATGGAAGGCGTTTCACACGAAGCCTGCTCACTGGCCGGCACGCTCGGCCTCGGCAAGCTGATCGCCTTCTGGGACGACAACGGCATCTCGATCGACGGCCACGTCGAAGGCTGGTTCACCGATGACACCCCGAAGCGCTTCGCAGCCTACGGCTGGCATGTCATCGCCGGCGTCGACGGCCATGATTCCGCCGCCGTCGAAACGGCCCTGCTCGCCGCCCAGGCCGCCACCGACAAGCCGAGTCTGATCTGCTGCAAGACGACCATCGGTGCCGGTTCGCCCAACAAGCAAGGGTCGCACGACTGCCATGGCGCCCCGCTGGGCAAGGACGAAATCGCTGCCGCCCGCGAATACATCGGCTGGACGCACGGCCCCTTCGAAATCCCGGCCGACATCTACGCCGCCTGGGACTGCAAGGCTGCCGGCGCTGCTGTCGAAGGCGACTGGAATACCCGTTTCGCCGCTTACCGCGCCGCCTTCCCGGCCGAAGCCGGCGAATTCGAGCGCCGTGTCATCAAGGGCGAGTTGCCGGCCAACTGGGAAGCCACCAAGGCCGCCTACCTCGCCGCCTGCCGCGACAAGGCCGAGAACATCGCCACCCGCAAGGCTTCGCAGAACGCCATCGCCGCGCTGGTCCCGGCCGTGCCGGAAATTTTCGGCGGCTCGGCTGACCTGGCCGGCTCCAACCTGACTTTCGTCAAGGGCAGCAAGGGCGTCACCCGCACCGAAGGCGGCAACTACTGCTACTACGGCGTCCGTGAATTCGGCATGACGGCCATTGCCAACGGCCTCGCCCTGCACGGCGGCCTGCTGCCCTACACGGCAACCTTCCTGGTCTTCTCCGACTACGCCCGCAACGGCATCCGCATGGCGGCGCTCATGAAGCAGCGGCAGATCATGGTTTATACCCATGACTCGATCGGCCTCGGCGAAGATGGCCCGACGCACCAGCCGGTCGAGCACATCCCCAGCCTGCGCATCATCCCCAACCTCGACGTCTGGCGCCCGGCCGACGCGACCGAAACGGCGATTGCCTGGACTGCTGCGGTCGACCGCGTCGACGGCCCGAGTTTGCTCGCCCTGTCGCGCCAGAACCTGCCGACCGTGACGCAGAAGATCGCCGACGCCGATATCGCCAAGGGCGGCTACGTGCTCTCCGAAGCCGACGGCGAAGCGCAGCTCACGCTGATCGCCACCGGTTCCGAAATCAAGCTGGCGCTCGACGCCCAGGCTGCACTGGCCGGCGAAGGCATCGCGACGCGCGTCGTTTCGATGCCCTGCACCAATGTTTTCGACCGCCAGTCCGACGAATACAAGGCCGCCGTGCTCGGCGGCTGCAAGAAACGCATCGCCATCGAAGCCGCTCACCCGGACTTCTGGCGCAAGTACGTCGGCCTGCATGGCGCCGTGATCGGCATCGACCGCTTCGGCGAATCGGCGCCGGCCGGCCAGCTATTCGAATTGTTCGGTTTCACCGTCGCCAACGTCGTCAAGACGGCCAAGGCGCTGTTGTCCTGATTTTTAAGAGAGGGAGTTAGTTTCATGGCTATCAAGGTTGCTATCAACGGTTTCGGTCGTATCGGTCGCTGCACGCTGCGCGCCATTTACGAGCAGTGTCTGCAAAACGAGTTTGAAGTCGTCGCCATCAATGCTGCCGGCGATCTGGCGACCAACGCCCACCTGCTCAAGTACGACACCACGCACGGCCGTTTCGGCACCTCTGTTGAAACCGATGGCGAGAACTGCATCATCGTCGATGGCAAGCGCATTGCCTTCTACTCGACCAAAAATCCGAAGGACATCAACTGGGCCGACCACGGCGTTGAAATCCTGCTCGAATGCACCGGCGCCTACACCACCAAGGCCAAGGCCCTGGCCTTGCTCGAACAGGGCGCCCAGCGCGTGCTGATCTCCGCCCCGGGCGGCGATGACGTCGATGCGACCATCGTTTACGGCGTCAATGAAGGCCTGCTCAAGGCCGACATGACCGTCGTCTCGAACGCTTCGTGCACGACCAACTGCCTGGCCCCGGTCGCCAAGATCCTGTCCGACAGCATCGGCATCAAACAAGGCCTGATGACCACCATCCACGCCTACACCAACGACCAGGTCACCGTCGACGTCCGCCACAAGGACCTGCGCCGGGCCCGCGCCGCTGCCGCCAACATCATTCCGACCAAGACCGGCGCCGCCAAGGCCGTCGGCCTGGTGCTGCCGGAACTCAAGGGCAAGGTCGACGGCTTCGCGCTGCGCGTGCCGACCATCAACGTCTCGCTGGTCGACCTGACCTTCACGGCCGGCCGCAACACCACCAAGGAAGAAATCAACGCCTTGATGACCGCCGCCGCCAACGGCCCGCTCAAGGGCGTGCTCGACGTCAACAACGAGCCGCTGGTCTCGTCCGACTTCAACCACACCACCGTTTCCTCGACCTTCGATGCAACGCAGACCCGCGTCATTCAGGGCGAAGACGGCAGCACACTGGTCAAGGTCCTGGCCTGGTACGACAACGAGTGGGGTTACTCCTGCCGCATGCTCGACGCCGCCCGCGCCTGGATGGCCGCCAAGTAAGCTGTTTGTTTCACGAAAAGGGGCCGCAAGGCCCCTTTTGTTTCACTCGCCAAGAAAGTTGCCGGCTCCGAACGTGCCCCATAACTTCCCCCTGCGTCTTGCCATCAACGGCTATGGCCGTATCGGTCGCTGCTTTCTGCGTGCGCTGCAGGAATCCCCGGCCGCGCACGATCTCCAGGTGGTCGCCATCAATGAGCCGGCCAATCTGGAGAGCATGGCCTATCTGACGCGTTTCGACTCGACGCACGGCCGCTTTCCCGGCAGCGTCGATATCGCCGATGGCCAACTGCTGATCGACGGCCGGGCCATCCGCATCAGCCACGCCCGCACGCCGGAGGCCGTTGACTGGCGCGACATCGATCTCGTGGTCGAATGCTCCGGTTCCTACGGTCAACGGGAAAATTTGGCCAAATTCATAAACGCCGGCTGTCCGCGCCTGCTCCTTTCGCACCCTGGTGCCAGCGGCGACGATGTCGATGCGACCATCGTCGCCGGCATCAACCAGCACACCCTGACCGGGGCCGAACGTATCGTCTCGGCCGCCTCGTGCACGACCAACGCCATCGTCCCCATCCTCGATCTGCTCGACCGCGAAGTCGGCGTCGAACAGGCCTTGCTCACGACCCTGCATTCGGTCATGAACGACCAGCCGCTGATCGATGGCTATCACCACGACGACCTGCGCCGGACGCGCTCGGCCATGCAGTCGATCATTCCCGTATCGACCGGGCTGGCCCGTGGCATCGAGCGCCTGCTGCCGCAACTGGCTGGCCGGGTCCTGGCCAAGGCCATCCGCGTCCCGACAACCAACGTCTCGGCCATCGACCTGACGATCAGCACCCAGCGCCCGGTTTCGGCGCACAGCATCAACGCCCTGCTCGCCGACGCCGCGCGTGGCCCGCTGGAAAAACTGATCGCCTATTCCGAAGCAGCACACGCCTCGATCGATTTCAATCACGACCCGCATTCGGCCATTGTCGATGGCAGCCAGACGCGTACCGCCGGCACCCATCTGGTGAACCTCTTCGTCTGGTTCGACAACGAATGGGGCTTCGCCAACCGCATGCTCGAAGTGGCCGATTACTGGTCACAACACTGGACGCAAGAATCCATTACTTAAGCCAAATCAGGAGAACTCCATGAACGTCATCAAACTCACCGACCTCGACGTATCGGGCAAGCGCGTCTTCATCCGCGCCGACCTCAACGTGCCACAGGACGAAGCCGGCAACATCACCGAAGACACCCGTATCCGCGCCTCGCTGCCGTCGATCAAGTACTGCCTGGAAAAGGGCGCCGCCGTCATGGTCACCTCCCACCTCGGCCGGCCGACCGAAGGCGAATGCACGCCTGACGACTCGCTGATGCCGGTCGCCGTGCGCCTCGGCCAGTTGCTGCAGAAGCCGGTGCGTCTGGTCACCGACTGGGTAGACGGCGGTTTTGAAGTGAAGGCAGGCGAAGTCGTGCTGCTCGAAAACTGCCGCTGCAACAAGGGAGAAAAGAAGAACAACGAGGAACTGGCGCAGAAGATGGCCAAGCTCTGCGACGTCTACGTCAACGACGCCTTCGGCACCGCCCACCGCGCCGAAGCGACCACCCACGGCATCGCCAGGTACGCCCCGGCGGCTTGCGCCGGCATGCTGATGGGCGCCGAAATCGACGCCCTGACCAAGGCCCTGACCAATCCGAAGCGCCCGCTGGTGGCCATCGTCGGTGGCTCCAAGGTGTCGTCCAAGCTGACCATTCTCAAATCGCTGGCCAGCAAGGTCGATCAGTTGATCGTCGGCGGCGGCATTGCCAACACCTTCCTGCTCGCCTCCGGCAAGCGCATCGGCGACTCGCTGGCCGAAGCCGACCTGGTCAAGGAAGCGCACGCCATCATGGACATCATGAAGGAACGCGGCGCCGAAGTGCCGCTGCCGGTCGACGTCGTCGTTGCCGACGAAGTCTCGGCCCTGGCCCGCGCCAACAAGATTTCGGTCGATGATGTCGCGACCCACGACCGCATCCTCGACGTTGGCCCGAAGACCGCCGCGACGCTGTCGCAGATCATCGCCAACGCCGGCACCATCGTCTGGAACGGCCCGGTCGGCGTCTTCGAGCTGCCGCAGTTCGCCGGTGGCACCAAGATGATGGCCTCGGCCATCGCCCACTCCGAAGCCTTCTCGATCGCCGGCGGCGGCGACACGCTGGCCGCCATCGCCAAGTTCCACATCCACGACGACGTCGGCTACATCTCGACCGGTGGTGGCGCCTTCCTGGAATTCCTCGAAGGCAAGACCCTGCCGGCGATTCAGGTTCTGGAAGAACGCGCCGCGAAATAATGCGGCAAGAAGTCGGCCGTAGTATGGCTTCTACGGTCGACCGGAAAAAATGCCAAAAAACCAAATAAAAACGGAAGAGACATGTCACGCCACACCAAGATCGTTGCCACACTAGGCCCCGCCTCATCGACACCGGAAGTTCTCGAACGCATGGTCCAGGCCGGCATCGACGTCGTCCGCATGAATTTCTCGCACGGCACGGCCGATGACCACAAGGCTCGCGCCGACGGCATTCGCGCCGCCGCCGCCAAGTACGGCCGGACCATCGGCATCCTCGGCGACCTGCAGGGGCCGAAGATTCGCGTCGGCAAGTTCGAGAACAACAATATCCTGCTCGTCGTCGGCGAAGCCTTCATCCTCGACGCGCAATGCACGCTCGGCAATCAGGAGCGCGTCGGCCTCGATTACAAGGATCTGCCCAAGGACGTCGTGCTCGGCGACATCCTGCTGCTCGACGATGGCCGGCTCAAACTCGAAGTCACCGGCGTCCGTGGCCATGAAATCCATACCCGCGTGCTGGTCGGCGGCGAACTGTCGAACAACAAGGGCATCAATCGCCAGGGCGGCGGCCTGACCGCGCCGGCGCTGACCGCCAAGGACATGGACGACATCAAGACGGCGGCGCAGATCGGCGTCGATTTCGTCGCCGTCTCCTTCCCGAAAAGCGCCGCCGACATGTACATGGCGCGCCAGCTATTGCGTGCCGCCGGCAGCAACGCCGTGCTCATCGCCAAGATCGAGCGCGTCGAAGCCATCACCAATCTGGCCGAAATCCTCGATGCGTCGGACGGCATCATGGTCGCTCGCGGCGATCTGGCTGTCGAAGTCGGCGATGCGACGGTCCCCGCCCTGCAGAAAAAAATGATCCGCATGGCGCGCGACATGAACAAGCTGACCATCACCGCGACGCAAATGATGGAATCGATGATCACCTCGCCGGTGCCGACCCGCGCCGAAGTCTCCGACGTCGCCAACGCCGTGCTCGACGGCACCGATGCCGTCATGCTCTCAGCCGAAACGGCGGCCGGCAAATACCCGGTCGAAGTCGTCGAATCGATGGCGCGCATCTGCGTCGAAGCCGAACGTTCGGCCGAAGTGACCCTCGACCGCGAATTCCTCGACCGCGTGTTCACGCGCATCGACCAGTCGATCGCCATGGCCGCCATCTGGACGGCGCATCACCTCAAGGTCAAGGCCATCGCGGCGCTGACCCAGTCCGGCTCGACGGCGCTGTGGATGAGCCGCCTGAACTGCGGCGTGCCGATTTACGCACTGACGCCGGATGCCGAATCGGTCGGCCGCATGGTCCTCTACCGCGGCGTCAGCCCCTTGCCGATGAAGCAGCAGCACACCGACCGCGACCTGCTGCTGGCCGAAGCCGAGCAACTCCTGATCGATCGTGGTGTCGTAGAAAAAGGTGACCTCATCGCCCTGACCATCGGTGAGCCCATCGGTTCGTCCGGCGGCACCAACACACTCAAGATCGTCCGCGTCGGCGAACATCAAATCCTATAAACCTTGAAACCTCAATTGACCGCTTATCCAGCCTTTGCCAACCACATGAACACAGGTCTCTGTGCCATCAAGGCGATTCACCCGTGGGGTGGTAGCGCTACGGGGCCGCTGGCACGTCTGGCCGGGCGTCCGGCTTTGTCGCTCCTCCTTGCAGGCATGAGCCTGCTGCGTCGTCGCTTCGCGCCGGCCATCCCGTCCAAACGCACCAACAGCCGCGTCCAACTGAGGTTTCAAGGTTAAAATACCCAGATCAACTAAACACGAAATCACTCAGGAGTTCCCATGCCGCTCGTCTCCATGCGCCAATTGCTCGACCACGCCGCCGAAAACGGCTACGGTCTTCCCGCTTTCAACGTCAATAACATGGAACAGGTCTGGGCCATCTGCGAAGCTGCCAGCCAGATCGACGCCCCGGTCATCATGCAGGCCTCGGCCGGCGCCCGCAAATATGCCGGCGAACCCTTCCTGCGCCACCAGATCCTGGCTGCGCTCGAAGCCTATCCGCAGTTGCCCATCGTCATGCACCAGGACCACGGCCAGAGCCCGGCCGTCTGCATGGGTGCCATCCGCTCCGGCTTCACCTCGGTGATGATGGACGGCTCGCTCGAAGCCGACGGCAAGACCGTCGCCTCCTACGACTACAACGTCGCTGTCTCCAAGGAAGTGGTCAAGCTGTCGCACGCCATCGGCGTCTCGGTTGAAGCCGAACTCGGCGTCCTCGGCTCGCTCGAAACCATGAAGGGCGACAAGGAAGACGGCCACGGCGCCGACGGCCACATGACCCGCGAGCAACTGCTCACCGACGTCGACCAGGCTGCCGACTTCGTCAAGCAGACCAACTGCGACGCGCTGGCCATCGCCATCGGCACCAGCCACGGCGCCTACAAGTTCACCAAGAAGCCGACCGGCGACATCCTCGCCATCGACCGCATCAAGGAAATCCACGCCCGCATCCCGAACACCCATCTGGTCATGCACGGCTCATCGAGCGTGCCGCAGGAGCTGCTCGCCGAGATCCGCGAATTCGGCGGCGACATGAAGGAAACCTACGGCGTGCCGGTCGAGGAAATCGTCAAGGGCATCGCCCACGGCGTGCGCAAGATCAATATCGACACCGACATCCGTCTCGCCATGACCGGCGCCATCCGCCGCTACCTGTTCGAGAACCCGGACAAGTTCGATCCGCGCGACTACCTCAAACCGGCCCGCGAAGCCGCCAAGAAAATCTGCCTGGCCCGCTTCGAAGCCTTCGGCTGCGCCGGTCGCGCCAGCCAGATCAAGGTCATTCCGCTGGAAAAGATGGCCGAGCGTTACGCCAAGGGCGAGCTCAACCAGATTGTGAAATAAGCCGAAATTTCCGGTTGACCGTGAAAGCCGCCTGCGGGCGGCTTTCACTTTTGGAACATCTACGTTTTACACTTTTTGTACTCAGAAATTACACAGCAGTCGATTCAGCCGATGCACAATTGAGCACTCATCACCAAAAAACCATGGCTTTTGCAGGCAAACACGCACTAAAAATGCTATTCCAAAACTTCGATACAACATGTTGCTGTCTCTGCGGTGACGCAGGCCCCCTCACGGGCGAGCATAAGATTAAGGCATCTGCACTTAGAAGCGAGTTCGGTGAAACCGAGTTGTATATCAGCAAAACTGGCAATACATCATCCCGACCCAATCTTGCCCAAAGCACGAAGTCAAAGCACTTAAAATTCAAAGTGCGAATGTGTGAGTCATGCAATACAAATCGCACTCAGCCGGCTGATCGGGAGTTCGATAATTTCAATAAATTGGCGCAGAAGGCTATTTGCTCTGGGGTTGATCCGATAAAACTATTTGAGCTGCCAAAATATGCCCGAGGAAGCGAACCGTATCTAAATATCTTTCGGTACTTCGCCAAATTACTATGTTGCCACATGGCCGAAGTTCAGGCGCCTCGCCCGATAAGGCTCTCCGAGTTTGCAATTGGTAACGCCGATACCAATTACGTTTGGCTGGCGGTCAAAAAAGACTGGACGTATGGACAGAAGAAAAGTCATCTTGGAGAGCATCAGTTTGCTGCTCATGGCGGTTTAATTGTTATAGGCGACAAAATATCTGGTAGTGCAAAAGGTTTCCACTCAACGTTAACCATTGGTCCTGTGCAGTACGTATTCCACATGGACTTGGCAGAAATCGAAACACAAGAGTTGGAAGCCTCTTATCCCGAGTTCTCGAATTGGTGTCGATCACGAGTGGTGCATGCGACACAGTTCCCTTTGTCACGTGAAGAGAAACTGAGCCAAGGCCTTTCAGAGTAATCAACCACCGCAATCAAAGACGCAGTAAGGGCAACAAAATGGCTATGGCACTTCTTGAGGAATGCGAAGCCAAATCCTTGACAGCAGGAGGCTTTGACTCAGGAGGAACCCTAGCCGCTCTGGGCGGAATGGGGCAGAGGATGATGCTCCCTGTTAACCTCGTCGCCCGGTTTCAGCATCAAGGCAACCAACGCGGCGGTGATGCCGGTCAGGCACCAGAACATGAAGAAGCCGACCGAGTAGATCACCATCGGGCTCCAGTCGACCGGCTCGCCGAACAGGTAGAGCAGTTTCGGGTCGATGAAGGTGAAGAAAATGCTTCGCCGGCAACAGCGGTAAAGAAGGAGAGAAACAGCAGGTTGATCCATTTCGGCATGGTGGGGCTCCGTGAATATTCGAAGGAGTGCCGCGCTGACAGGACCGGGGGGAGAAATGCTCTCGGCGTTATTTAGCCAATCGGCGCAAAGTTCGGGAGAAAAATGCGCCTTGGCCAGGTTGGCCGCACCTGAGCCGATTTCATTTTTGGCCGTTTTTTCCGGTTGACCGTAGCAATCAGCCCACACCCTGCAATTCGCGGCGCAGCGCGCCGATAATCGAATCGTAGCGGTGCGGGTCGGTTTCCTTGCCTGCTCCATAGACTGCAGAGCCAGCGACGAAGGCATCGACGCCGGCGCGGGCGATTTCGGCGATGTTGGCGGTGTTGATGCCGCCGTCGATTTCGAGGCGGATGCGCCGCCCGCTTTCCTTTTCGTAGGCATCGAGTTTGGCCCGCGCCAGCTTCGCCTTGGCCAGCGTGCCGGGGATGAATTTCTGGCCGCCGAAGCCGGGGTTGACGCTCATGAGCAGGATGACGTCGATCTTGTCGAGGACATAGTCCATAAAATCGAGCGACGTTCCCGGGTTGAAGACCAGCCCGCCCTGACAGCCGGCATCGCGGATCAGCGACAGGCTGCGGTCGACGTGGTCGGAGGCTTCCGGATGGAAAGTGATGATGTTGGCGCCGGCCTTGGCGAAGTCGGGGATGATGCGGTCGACGGGTTTGACCATGAGGTGCACGTCGATTGGCGCCGTGGTGCACGGCCGGATGGCGGCGCACACCAGCGGGCCGATGGTCAGGTTGGGGACGTAGTGGTTGTCCATCACGTCGAAGTGAATCCAGTCGGCGCCGGAGGCGATGACGTTGCTGACTTCTTCGCCGAGTTTGGCGAAGTTGGCGGAGAGGATGCTGGGGGCGATGACGAAATCAGGTTGGCTCATGGTGCCTCCGAAAAAAGGCGGCCCCAGACTTCGGGGCCGCAAACGCAAGGTACAGCAGAGTGATGCTCGGTTTGGTCAGCGGTAGGCGGCAGCCATTTTTTCCAGTGACACGGGTTTGATGCGGCTGGCCTGACCGGCGCAGCCAAAGGCGTCGAAACGCAATTTGCAGATGTCGCGCGCCGCCACCACGGCAGCTTTGAGGAAGGCGCGCGGATCGAATTCCTCGGGCTTTTCAGCCATCGCCTTGCGCATGGCGCCGGTCATGGCGAGGCGGATATCGGTGTCGATATTGACCTTGCGCACGCCGTGGCGGATGCCTTCGACGATTTCCTCGACCGGCACGCCGTAGGTTTCCTTCATCGCGCCGCCGTACTGGCGGATGACGGCCAGCCATTCCTGCGGCACGCTGCTCGAACCGTGCATGACCAGGTGGGTGTTCGGGATGCGGGCGTGGATGGCCTTGATGCGGTCGATGGCGAGGATGTCGCCGGTCGGCGGCCGGGTGAATTTGTAGGCGCCGTGGCTGGTGCCGATGGCGATGGCCAGCGCGTCGACGCCGGTTTTGGCGACGAAGTCGGCGGCTTCGTCGGGGTCGGTCAGCATTTGCGCATGATCGAGCTTGCCAGCCGCGCCGATGCCGTCTTCCTCGCCCGCCTCACCGGTTTCCAGCGAGCCGAGGCAGCCCAGTTCACCCTCGACCGAGACGCCGATGGCGTGGGCCATGTCGACCACCTTGCTGGTCACCAGGACGTTGTAGGCGTAGGGAGCCGGCGTCTTGCCGTCGGGGCCCAGCGAGCCGTCCATCATGACGCTGGAAAAGCCGCTGCGCATCGACTGCTGGCAGACGGCCGGCGAGGTGCCGTGGTCCTGGTGCAGGCAGACGGGGATGTCCGGGTATTGCTCGATGGCCGCTTCGACCAGCTTCCTGAGGAAAGGCTCGCCGGCGTATTTGCGCGCCCCGGCCGAGGCCTGCAGGATGACCGGGGAATCGCAGGCTTCGGCGGCCTGCATGATGGCCTGGATCTGCTCCAGGTTATTGACGTTGAAGGCGGGCAGACCGTAGCTGTGCTCGGCGGCGTGGTCGAGCAGTTGGCGCAGGGAAATCAGGGCCATGGCGTGTCCTTTCAGTGCGAGATATGGCGCACGAGGCGCAGCAGGTTGCAGGTATAGCCGTACTCGTTGTCGTACCAGGCGACGACCTTGACGAAGGTCGGGTCGAGCGCGATGCCGGCGCCGGCGTCGAAGATCGAGGGCAGGCGACAGCCGCGGAAGTCGGTGGAGACGACGCTGTCACCGGTATAGCCGAGCACACCCTTGAGCGGGCCGGATTCCGAGGCAGCCTGCATGGCGGCGCAGATTTCCTCGTAGCTGGCGGGCTTCTCCAGTTCGACGGTCAGGTCGACCACCGAGACATCGGAGGTCGGCACCCGGAAGGCCATGCCGGTCAGCTTCTTGTTCAGGGCCGGGATGACCTTGCCGACGGCCTGGGCGGCGCCGGTCGAGGACGGGATGATGTTCTCCAGGATGCCGCGCCCGCCCCGCCAGTCCTTGCCGGATGGGCCGTCGACCGTTTTCTGGGTGGCGGTGGCGGCATGCACCGTGCTCATCAGGCCGCGCTTGATGCCGAACTGGTCGTGCAGCACCTTGGCCACCGGCGCCAGGCCGTTGGTGGTGCACGAGGCGGCCGAAACGATGTCCTCGCCGGCGTAGGTATCGTGATTGACGCCATAGACGAACATCGGCGTCGAATCCCTGGCCGGCGCCGACTGGACGACCTTGCGGGCGCCGGCGTGGACGTGCTTGAGGCAGCCTTCGTGGGTCAGGAAATGGCCGGTCGCCTCGATCACCACGTCGGCTTTGACCTCGTCCCACTTCAGTTGCTCGGGATGCCGCTCGGCGCTCAGGCGGATACGGTGGCCGTTGACCAGCAGGTCGTTACCGTCGACCAAAACCTCGCCATCAAAATTGCCGTGCACCGAGTCGTACTTGAGCATGTAGGCGAGGTAGTCCGGTTCGAGCAGGTCGTTGATGGCGACCACCTCGATGTCGGCGAATTCCGCCTCCCTGGCGATGGCGCGGAAGGCCATGCGCCCGATCCGGCCGAAGCCGTTGATTGCCACCCGTATTGGCATGGTGTTGTCTCCTGATGATTAAGAATTCTTGAGCGAGCCGGGCCGTTACGCCCGCAGCAACGGGCGTTCGGGACTGCTTGAATTAGGGTTGGGCCGGCTAAACGGGCGTCTGGTCAGGCATCAGAAGTCGCCATCGCTGCCCCCGGCGCTAACGATGGTGCGCAGCACCGTCTGCGCCAGGTTGTCCGCGGTCAGGCCGTAGTGGTCGTAGAGCACCGGGGCCGGGGCCGAGGCGCCGAATTCGTCGATGCCGAGCACGTCGCCGTCGAGGCCGACGTACTTGTGCCAGAAGTCGCTCTGCCCGGCCTCGATGGCGACGCGGCAGACATCCGGCGGCAGCACGAGCCTTTTCCAGCTTGCCAACTGGCGGTCAAAACGCCGCGTGCAAGGCATCGAGACGACCCGCACGGCGACCCCGCCGGCTTTCAGGATGGCCTGCGCCTGCATGGCGATGGCCACTTCCGAACCGGTGGCGATGATCACCGCCTGCAACGGGCCGTCGGCCTCGGCCAGCACGTAGCCACCACGGCTGGCACCTGCCGCCCGGCTCGCCGCGCCGCCGTATTGCGGCAGGTTTTGCCGCGACAAAAAGAGGGCGGAAGGTCCATCGCGGCGCTCGAGCGCCTCGGCCCAGGCGACGGCCGTTTCCAGTTCGTCGCACGGCCGCCAGACGTCGAGGCCGGGAATGATGCGCAGGCTGCTGGCGTGCTCGACCGGCTGGTGGGTCGGGCCGTCCTCGCCGAGGCCGATGGAATCGTGGGTCAGCACGTGCACGACGCGCTGCTGCATGAGCGCGCTCATCCGGATGGCGTTGCGGGCGTAGTCGGAGAACACGGCGAAGGTGCCGCCGTAGGGAATCAGCCCGCCGTGCAGCGCGACGCCGTTCATGATCGCCGTCATGCCGAATTCGCGGACGCCGTAGGAAATGTAGTTGGCCTGCCGCTCGCCGGCCTCATGCAAGGCGACGCTGCCCTTGCCGGCGGTCAGGTTGGAGCCGGTCAGGTCAGCCGAGCCGCCGAGCAGTTCGGGCACGCGGTCGACCAGCCAATCGAGGCAGTTCTGCGACGACTTGCGGGTGGCGACGGCCGCCTCCTTGCGCCCCGCAGCGGCGAGCAGTTCGCTTTTAATTTCAGGCCATTTTTCCGGTAGACCGTGGGATTGGGTGCGCTCGAATTCGGCGGCGAGCTCCGGGTGCTGGGCGCGGTAGGTGGCGAACCGTGCCTGCCAGCCGGCTTCGGCGGCAACGCCGGTGATACGCGCGTTCCACGCGGCGCGCAGGCTGTCCGGCACTTCGAACGGCCCGTACGGCCAGCCGAGCGCGGCGCGGGTGACGGCCGTTTCATCGGCACCAAGCGGCGCGCCATGCACGTCGTGCGAGCCGGCCTTGTTCGGCGAGCCCCAGCCGATCTGGGTGCGGCAGACGATCAGCGTCGGCTGGCCGGTCACCGCCCTGGCCTCGGCGATGGCGGCGGTCAGTGCGGCCGAATCATGGCCGTCGATCGGCCCGACAACATGCCAGCCGTAGGCGCGGAAGCGGGCCGGGGTGTCGTCGCGGAACCAGCCCTCAACATGGCCGTCGATCGAGATGCCGTTGTCGTCGTAGAAGCAGGTCAGCTTGTCGAGGCCCCAGACGCCGGCCAGCGAGCAGGCTTCGTGGCTGATGCCTTCCATCAGGCAGCCGTCGCCGACGAAAACCCAGGTCCGGTGATCGACCACCGCGCAGCCCGGCCGGTTGTAGCGTTGGGCCAGCAGCTTTTCAGCCAGCGCCATGCCGACGGCGTTGGTCAGGCCCTGGCCGAGCGGCCCGGTGGTCGTCTCGACGCCGGGCGTGTGGCCGACTTCCGGGTGGCCGGCGGTGCGGCTGCCGAACTGGCGGAAGTTTTTCAGGTCGTCGATGTTGAGGTCGTAGCCGGTCAGGTGCAACAGCGCGTAGAGCAGCATCGAGCCGTGGCCGTTGGAGAGCACGAAGCGGTCGCGGTCAGGCCACTGCGGGTTGGCCGGGTTGTGTTTGAGGTGGTCGCGCCACAGCACTTCGGCGATGTCGGCCATGCCCATCGGCGCACCGGGGTGGCCGGATTTGGCCTGATTGACGGCGTCGACCGCAAGAAAGCGGACGGCGTTGGCCAGTTCGCGGCGGAAGGTGGTTTCGGTCTGGTTGCGATCCATGGTTGTCTCCAAAACATTCAAAATCTCACCGCAGAGGCGCAGAGACACAGAGGAAATCAGGTCTTTGCATTTCTCCGCGTCTCTGTGCCTCTGCGGTTCAACTACGCCTTTCCCGGCATTCAGGCGCGACGCTTGTGGTCCATCAGCCGCAAAACCATCGGCGTGAAAATCATCTGCATGGCCAGGCCCATCTTGCCGCCGGGGACGACCAGCGTGTTCGGGCGGGTCATCATGGCGCCGTGCAGGATGTTGATGAGGTACTGGAAGTCGATGCCCTTCGGGTTGGCGAAGCGGATCACCACCATGCTTTCGTCGGCTGTCGGAATGTCGCGGGCGATGAAGGGGTTCGAGGTATCGACGATGGGCACGCGCTGGAAATTGACGTGGGTGCGCGAGAACTGCGGGCAAAGGTGGCTGACGTAATCAGGCATGCGGCGCAGGATGGTGTCGGTCACCGCCTCCTGCGAGTAGCCGCGCATCTTCTGGTCGCGGTGCAGCTTCTGTATCCATTCGAGGTTGATGATCGGCACGACACCAACGCAGAGATCAACCTGTTTGGCGATGTCGATGCCGTTGCCGGCCCAGGCGCCGTGCAGGCCTTCGTAGAACATCAGATCGGTGACCGCGGTGATCTCCTGCCACGGCGTGAAGGTGCCCGGCTGCTGCCCGAAAGGCTCGGCCTCGCCGGCGTCGTGCAGGTATTTGCGGACCTTGCCGCTGCCGTTCTGGCCGTAGGCGATGAACAGATCCTGCAATTCTTCAAGCAGATTGGCGCCGGGGCCGAAGTGGCTGAAGTTGCGATTGCCGGCCTCTTCCTGCGCCTTCATTTCGGCCCGCATGCTCAGGCGGTCGTAGCGATGGAAGGAGTCGCCCTCGACGATCTGGGCATTGAGGCACTCGCGGCGGAAGATGTGCTGGAAGCTCTGCATCACCGTGCTGGTGCCGGCACCGGACGAGCCGGTGATGGCGATGATGGGGTGTTTGACGGACATTGGTTTCTCCCTGCAGATGTGAATTCTTTACCCTGCGACTGAACCGTCATTCCCGCGAAAGCGGGAATCCAGTGCCTTGAACTTTCTGGATCCCCGCCTGCGCGGGGATGACGAATTGATCAGCTTCCTAGGCCGAATCGCGAAACAGCGAGCGTTCCGAAAACAGCGGCGAGACAAACGGCCGATCAGCCCCGGTGTCGTATTCGTGGTGATAGCGCTCCAGCCGCTCGACCTCGTTCTTCGAGCCAAGGATGACCGGCACGCGCTGGTGCAGGCTGTCCGGCGCCACGTCGAGGATGCGCTGGCGGCCGGTACTCGCTGCGCCACCGGCCTGCTCGATCAGCATGGCCATCGGGTTGGCTTCGTAGAGCAGGCGCAGGCGGCCCGGCTTGCTCGGGTCCTTGCTGTCCTTGGGGTACATGAAGATGCCGCCACGGATCAGGATGCGATGCACTTCGGCGACCATCGAGGCGATCCAGCGGGTATTGAAATCCTCGCCACGCACCCCCGTCTTGCCGGCCTTGCACTCGCTGACGTAGCGCTGCACCGGCGGTTCCCAGAAACGTTCGTTGGAGGTGTTGATGGCGAATTCGCGGGTGTCTTCCAGGACGCGGATGTTGGCGTGGGTCAGGATGAAATTGCCGCTCTCCCGATCGAGCGTGAAGCCGTGCGTGCCGTTGCCCAGGGTCAGCACCATCATCGTCGATGGGCCGTAGATGGCGTAACCGGCGGCGACCTGTTCGCAGCCTGGGCGCAGGTAGTCGCCCAGTTGGGCATCGCCTGCTGTCGACCGGGCAAAAATGGAGAAAATGGTGCCGACCGAGACATTGACGTCGCTGTTCGACGAGCCGTCGAGCGGGTCGAAAACCAGCAGGTAGCGGCCACGCGGGTATTCAGCCGGGATCGGGTAGGGGTCGTCCATCTCCTCGGAGGCCATGCCGGCCAACTGGCCGCCCCACTCGCAGTGACGCAGGATGGCCTCGTTGGTCAGCACGTCGAGCTTCTTCTGCACCTCGCCCTGGACATTGGTGCTGTCCAGCGCACCGAGGTGGCCGGCCAGCGCGCCCTTGGCGACCATCGCCGAGATGGTCTTGACGGCAGCGGCGACGTCGATGAGCAGGGCGCCGAGTTCGCCGTGGCTGGAACGGGTGTTTTCGATGACGAATTTCGAGAGGGTCGTACGGCCGAATTGCATGGTGTCTCCAATCATTCTTGTGTTACCGCATTGGCAGCCAAGATATGTGACTTATTGATTAAGCAACAGTCAGAGTTTCTTACCGCCTGAGTAAGCGATAGCTTATTAACGTAGCGCTTACCGGCGCCTTCAGAAATCCTGACTGGTTGCCCGAATCGACCCCGGCTATCGTTGCCCGCATGCACACCCTCAAAGCCCTGATCTTCGACGTCGACGGCACGCTGGCCGACACCGAGCGCGACGGCCACCGCCCCGCCTTCAACCACGCCTTCGCCGATCTTGGGCTGGACTGGCATTGGGATGAAAGGCTGTACGGCCAACTGCTCGCCATCACCGGCGGCAAGGAACGCATCCGCCACTACGCCACCGGCCACGCGCCCGCCCTCGCCGCCCGGCCCGAATTTGAGGTGCTCGTCCGCGACCTCCACGCCGCCAAGACGCGCCACTACCTGCGCCTCGTCGAATCGGCCAGCCTGCCGCTGCGCCCCGGCGTCGCGGCGCTCATCCAGCACGCCCGCCAGCGCGGCCTGCGCCTCGCCATCGCCACGACGACCACCCCGGAAAACGTCACCGCCCTGCTCCACGCCACGCTCGGCCCGGACGCGCCGGGCTGGTTCGAGGTCATCGGCGCCGGCGACATCGTGCCCAACAAGAAACCGGCCCCCGATATCTACCGCTGGGTGCTCGACCGCCTCGCCCTGCCGGCCGAAAACGGCCTGGCCATCGAAGACTCCGCCAACGGCCTGCACGCCGCCCGCGCCGCCGGCCTGCGCTGCCTCGTCACCCCCAACGACTACACCGCCGGCGAAGATTTCAGCGGGGCGTGGCGGGTGCTGACGGACCTGCGGGAGGTCGACCTCGACGCCATCGCCATCCCGACAATTTCAAATTTGGCCAATATTTCCGGTTGACCGTAGCAAGCCTGATTGCCCGCCACGCCACACAAAACTCAAGTTCGCCCCCGCATCGGCCGTAATGGCTTATAGAACAACCTATCCGGGAGCGAGAGCATGAGCGAAAAAGAATCCAGCGACAGCAAAGAGCAACCCGCCAAGGTCAGATCGTTTGAAAAGCTGACGATAATCCTCGTTGCCGTCGCCCTCGTGCTGACACTCGCCAACACCGTGCTGATCGCCATGAATCCCACCGCCAAAAAGGTCGAGCAATTCAACGAAGAGCTCAAGACCGACCTGGCCGACAGCGTGGCATCGCTGCACAAGAAGATCGACGGCCTGCGCCTGGCCGAACTCGAATGGCAGTCCGTGCTCAAAAAAGCCCAGGCCAAGCCCGACGCCGTCTACAAGGTCGTCAACACCCAGGACGGCTACCTGACGCTGACGGAAATCGACAAAACCGAAAGCTCAGCCGCGCAGTAAATTCGCCCGGCCGGATTGATTTTGCGATGGCCTGAAAAAGACATTGGTTTCGGGATTTCCTTGAACCTTGAAAGCTCGGTTGGACGCGGCTGATGGTGCGCCTGGGCGGGATGGCCGGCGCCAAGCGACGACGCAGCAGGCTCATGCCTGCAAGGAGAAGCGACAAAGCCGGACGCCCGACCAGGTGTGCCAGCGACCGCGTAGCGCTGTCACCCAGCGGGTGAATGTCTCGAAGGCACAAAAGCCCGTATTCATGCGACTGGTCAGAGGTGGGTAAGCGGTCAACTGAGGTTTCAAGGTTCAAGCATCGGCCGCTCAGGCGGCCAGGTAGACCTGGCCGTTCTCGACCTTGACTTCGAATTTGCTGCAGCCGCCGACATCCGGCGCGACGGCCTGGCCGTCTTCGAGGCCGATGTTCCAGCCGTGCAGCGGGCAGGTCACCCGCTTGCCGTGCACGATGCCTTGTGACAGCGGGCCGCCCTTGTGCGGGCATTTGTCGTGCAGGGCGAAGACTTCGTCGTCGGTGGTGCGGAAAATGGCGATATCGCCGCCGCTGCCCGGCCTGACGACACGCGAGCCGAGTTGGGGGATGTCTTCCAGCTTGCAGATCAGTTTCCAGTTCATTTTTCTATCCTTTTCAATTCAGTCCCTCCCCCTTCAAGGGGGAGGTTAGGATAAGCAGAGACTTGGCCGCCGTTGTTTGGCGGCTTAGTCGGTTGCTTAGTGGCTTCATCAGGGAGATGGGGCATTGCTCGGGGCAAACCCATCCCCGGCCCTCCCCTTGAAGGGGAGGGAGCACATGGTTTAGATGACGATTGGCTCGAATTGCTTGATCGCTTCCGGCTCGCGCGAGGTGGCCCACGGGTCTTTCGCATCCTTCAGCGAATCGAGCAGCTCGGCGTAGAGCGCCTTGCGGCCTTCTTCATCCTCAAGAATCTTGCCTTTGACGTAATCCATGCCGACGCGTTCGAGGTAGTGGCAGGTGCGCTCGAGGTACCAACCTTCGAGGCGGTAGAGCTGGAGGAAAGCACCGGAATATTCCATGACGTCCTCGTCCGAGGTGACCTTGCACAGGAACTGGGCAACTTCGGTCTTGATGCCGCCGTTGCCACCGATGTAGAGCTCGTAGCCGGAATCGACACCGATCACGCCGACGTCCTTGATGCCGGCTTCGGCGCAGTTGCGCGGGCAGCCGGAGACGGCGAGCTTGACCTTGTGCGGAGCGTACATGTCGAACAGCATCTTCTCGAGCTTGACGCCCATCGACATAGCGAGTTGCGTGCCGAAGCGGCAGTGCTCCATGCCGACGCAGGTTTTCACGGTGCGGATCGACTTGCCGTAGGCGTGGCCGGAGACCATGCCGGCGGCGTTGAGGTCGGCCCAGATGCCGGGCAGGTCTTCCTTCTTGATGCCGAGCAGGTCGATACGCTGTCCACCGGTCACTTTCACGGTCGGCACGTTGTACTTCTCGGCCGCATCGGCGATGGCGCGCAGTTCCTTGGGGTTGGTCAGGCCGCCCCACATGCGCGGCACGACCGAATAGGTGCCGTCCTTCTGGATGTTGGCGTGGGCGCGTTCGTTGATGAAGCGTGACTGCGGATCGTCCTTGGCTTCGTGCGGCCAGGTCGAGATCAGGTAGTAGTTGATGGCCGGGCGGCACTTGTCGCAGCCGTTCGGCGTGGTCCAGCCGAGTTCGGCGAAAACCGCTTCCTTGTTGGTCAGGTGCTCGTCGCGAATCAGTTTGCGCACCTTGTCGTGCGAGTGCTCGGTACAGCCGCACATCGGCTTCTTGTCGGAGGCTGCCGGGGTGTAGGCACCACCGATGGTCGACGCGAGAATCTGTTCGACGAGGCCGGCACAGGAACCGCAGGAGGATGCCGCCTTGGTGTGCTTCTTGACTTCATCGAGCGTGAACAATCCCTTGGCCTTGATGGCCTGGACGATGACGCCCTTGGTGATGCCGTTGCAGCCGCAAACCTCGGCGCTGTCAGGTATGTCGGCCGCCTTGCTCTTGCCGGCATGGCCGACGTCGCCGACCAGGGACTGGCCGAAAATCAGCGAGTCGCGGATGTCGTGGATGTCGCGGCCATCCTTGAGTAGCTGGAAGTACCACGGGCCGTCGGCCGTGTCGCCGTACATGAGGCCGCCGACCAGCTTGTTGTCCTTGATGACCAGCTTCTTGTAGACGCCGCCATGCGGGTCGTTGAGCAGGATTTCCTCAGTGCCCTCGCCGCCCATGTAGTTGCCGGCCGAGAACAGGTCGATACCGGTCACCTTGAGCTTGGTCGAGGTCACCGAGCCGGTGTAACGGCCGATGCCGTAGCCGGCCAGATGGTTGGCCGCGACCTTGGCCTGCTCGAAGAGCGGGGCGACGAGGCCGTAGGCGATGCCGCGATGGGTGACGCACTCGCCGACGGCGTAGACCTTCGGGTCGTAGGTCTGCATCGTGTCGTTCACCACGATGCCGCGATTGCAGTAGATGCCGGAGGCTTCAGCCAGCGCGTAGTTGGGGCGGATGCCGGCGGCCATGACGACGAGGTCGGCCGGAATCTGCATGCCACCCTTGAAGCGGATCGCCGCGACGCGGCCGGATTCACCCTGGATCAGCGCCTCGGTCTGGGTTTCGAGCAGGAACTTGAGGCCCTTGTCTTCCAGCGACTTCTGCAGCATCTTGCCGGCCACTTCGTCGAGCTGACGCTCGAGCAGCCAGGGGCCGAGATGGACGACGGTCACGTCCATGCCGCGCAGCTTCAGGCCGTTGGCGGCTTCCAGGCCGAGCAGGCCGCCGCCGATGACGACCGCGTGCTTGTGCAGCCTGGCGGCCTCGATCATCTCGTCGGTATCCTTGATGTCGCGGTAGCCGATGACACCGGGCAGGTCGTTGCCGGGGATCGGCAGCATGAACGGCGTCGAGCCGGTGGCGATGAGCAGGCGGTCGTAGGCTTCTTCGGTGCCGTCTTCGGCAATGACCTTGCGCTTGACGCGGTCGATGGTCTTGATCTGCTTGCCGGTGTGCAGCTTGATGTTGTTTTCCTGGTACCACTCGAGTTCGTTGAGGACGATTTCGGAGATGGTCATTTCGCCGGCGAGGACCGGGGAAAGCAGGATGCGGTTGTAGTTCGGGTGCGGCTCGGCGCCGAAAATCGTGATGTCGTAGTGATCCGGCTTGATCTTCAGCAGTTCTTCGACGGTACGGACACCGGCCATGCCGTTGCCGATCAGGACGAGACGAGGTTTGCTCATGGTTGACTCCAACGTTGCGCGCACACTAGGGTGCAAAATTTATTTCAGCGCATGACGTCGTTGCCATCGAACCGCCGACGTTGGCGGTTGATTCGCTGTACCTGCAGGGCTCTTGCAATCAGTGTGCCAGCTAATCAGGCTTTTGATTTTTAGGCATTTTTTCCGGTTGACCGTGGGAATCGCGCACCAAGGCGGGGCAAGCGGTTCCAGCGCGGTGCGGAATCAGATCAGTTCCCGCCGATGATCAGGCCGGTTGCTTCAACCGCAACGATGGCCTTGGCCTGGTTGAAATCCTCGGCATAACCACTGGCGTAGAGCAGGCAGGCCAGCTGGTTGGCAATCGGATTGGGCAACGGCGCCTGCTTGTCGAGAATGCGCCGTATCCATTTGGCCGTGCTCACTGCATCATTGGCTTCCGGCAGGTTGGGCAAGGCGCGCAGGCTCTCGTGCTCGGCTTCGAACAGGATATCGACCCCACCATCGTGGATGAACTCAAGACGCGGCCGGCGCTTCGGGTTGGCAAAAGCCTCGCCCTCCGTGCCGCGCAGCAGCAGCGCACGGTCACCGCGGGCGAGCAGGATTTCGCGCATCAGATCGATAAACTCGGGATGCGTCGCGGGCGCCACCAGGACGGCGTCGCCATGAAAGGGGTTGATCAGCTTGACCAGGCTGTGCGCGCTGTTGCGCACGCCCAGGCGGCTGCGCAGGCCGAGCAGATTGTGGATGCCCGGGCACAGGGCGTTGAGCGGCAGGAAGGCCAGGCCTTTTTTTTCGAGGGCAATCTGGGCCTGCGTCGTCGACGCCACGGGCATGATGCCGAGTTCGCGGAAAATGTGGGCGCTGGTCACCCGGCCGAAGCCCTCCAACAGGCCATGCACCACGACCGGCACGCCAAAACGTTGCAACAGCAGGGCCAGCAGCGGCGTCAGGTTGGCTTCCTTGCGCGCGCCGTTGTAGGTCGGCAAGGCCACCGGGCGCACGCGGCCGTGCGGCATGTCGAGACGGTGCGTACGTTCGTCAGTGGCATCCATGAAACCGAGCATCTCGTCGAGCGATTCGCCCTTGACGCGCAGGCCGAGGATGATCGCGCCCATTTCGAGATCCGGCACGCCGCCGTCGAGCATGGCCGCGTAAATCTGCTGCGCATCATCGCGCGGCAGATCACGGGCGCCCTCGGCGCCGCGTCCGATCTCCTTGATGAATTGTGCGTAGCTCAATGTCGCCTCCGGTTGCGGTCAGGCCGCAGCTGCGATTCTGGGGGGATGTTCTGCCACCATGCGCTTGATATCGGGCACACAGGAACCGCAGAACGTTCCGCACTTGAGGCTCTTCTGGAGTTGCGGCAAGTCTGCGCCGCTCTCCAGCTCCTTGCGAATCTGTACGTCGCTGACATCGGCGCACTTGCAGATGATGTTGCGCGCCACCATGGTCATCGGCGGCTTGGCCGAAGGCGCCAGGGCAAAGCGGATCAGGCTGGCATCGAGCTCATCCTCGGCCATCGCCTGCTTGAGCCAGGTCTGGGCCAGCGCTTCGCCGGCCAGTCGCACGCCGAGCAGGCGGCCTTCCTGGGCAATCGCCTTCTTGGTCACGCTGCGCGTGGCATCAACATAGACAATCGCCCCGTCCTCGCCATCCAGTCCGAACAGGCGATCGAGCGCCAGGATCTCGGCCTCGGCCACCGGCCCGGCACTAGCCCCGCGAAAAACGACGAGCGGACTCGTCCGGCCATAAAGCCCGACGTTGGCATACGGGAAATCGGTCAGCACGGAACGGGCGCGCTGCAGCAGCGCCAGCGCCTCGGACTGGCTGGCACAACGGCGAACCACAGCGAGCGGGTAGGGCAGCTCGGCCTTGCTGATCTGCACGGCCGCATGCTTGAGTTCCGGCTGCTGCGAATAGGGGTCGATGGCATCGCAGGCCAGCGCGTTGGCCCCCGGGGTATTCATGAACTGGCTGCCCCAGTGCATCGGCATCCAGGCCCGGCCCATGACCAGACCGGGGCGCTCGCCCACGCGGACGAGCATCTCGCCACGACCGTTGCTCACCCGGGCCAGATCGCCCGATTCGAGCCCACGATGCCGCATGTCGCACGGGTGCATGGCGAGCAGCGGCTCGTCTTCAAGGTTGAACAGACGCGGCACGGTGCCGGTCCGGCTCATGCCGTGCCAGTGGTCGCGCATGCGGCCGGAAAGCAGGCTGATCGGCAACTCGGGCGTCGTGGCTTCAGCCGTCGGCTGATGCTCGATGGCGACAAAGCGTGCCTTGCCATCGGCCGTCGGGAAACGTCCATCCTCGTAAAGGCGGACCTTGCCGGCGCTGGCCCCTTGCGGATACGGCCACTGCTGCGGCCCCTGAGCCTCAAGCAAGGCGTAGGACAGGCCGGTGATATCGAGATCGCGGCCGCGCGTGCTTTCGCGATGCTCGTTGAAGATGGACTCGGCATCGGCGTAGGGGAACAAGCGTTCGGCATCGGCGCGGCCCAGCTTGCTACCCAGACGACGGGCGAAATCAACGACGATTTCCCAGTCGTGACGCGCCTCGCCGGGCGCCATGAGGGCCGACTGGACGCGCGTGATGCAGCGCTCCGAATTGGTTACCGTGCCGTGTTTCTCGCCCCAGCTAGTGGCTGGCAGCAGCAGGTCGGCGAAATCGCCGGTGTCCGTATTGCCATAGGTTTCCTGCAACACGACGTATTCGGCCGCCCGTAGCGCTTCGCGCACGGCAGCCTGATTCGGCAGCGACTGCGCCGGATTGGTGCAGGCAATCCACACGGCCTTGATTTCGCCGGTCTTGAGCGCCTCGAACAGCTTGACCGCCGACTTGCCCGGCGTCGCCGGCACCTCGGGAATCCCCCACAAGCGCGCCACTTCGGCGCGATGCTCCGGATTGGCCAGGTCGCGGTGGGCCGACAGCAGGTTGGACAAGCCGCCCACCTCGCGTCCGCCCATGGCATTCGGCTGCCCGGTCAGCGAGAACGGCCCGGCCCCCGGCTTGCCGATCTGCCCGGTGGCGAGATGCAGGTGAATGATGCCGGCGTTGTTGTGCGTGCCATGGGCCGACTGGTTCAGACCCTGGCAGTAAAGCGACAGCGAGGCCTTGCTGGCACCGAACCAGCGCGCCGCCTGAACGATGGATTCGGCCGGAATGCCGCAGACGGCTGCGACCTGATCCGGCGTGTATTTTTTGGCAATCTCGGCCAACGCATCGAAACCGCTGGTATGCGCCTCGACATAGGCCAGATCGACCAGGCCCTCCTCGATCAGCACATGCAGCATGCCGTTGAACAGTGCGATGTCGCTGCCCGGCTTGATCGGCAGATGGAGATCGGCAATCTCGGCACTCTCCGAACGACGCGGGTCGGCGACGATGATCTTGAGATCCGGGTTGGCCGCCTTGGCGTCTTCGATGTAGCGGAAGATGATGGGATGCGCGATGGCCGGATTGGCGCCGGTGATGAAAATCACCTTGGCTTCCAGGATATCGGCATAACTGCACGGCGGCGCATCGGCGCCCAGCGTCTGCTTGTAGCCGGCGACAGCCGAGGACATGCAAAGGCGGGAATTGGTATCGACGTTATTGGTGCCAATCAAGCCCTTGGCCAGCTTGTTGAAGACGTAATAATCCTCGGTCAGCAACTGGCCGGAAATGTAGAAGGCGACCGAATCCGGGCCATGTTGCCGAATGCTGGCAGCGAAACGTTCGGCGACTTCGTCAAGCGCTTGCTCCCAGCCCAGACGTTGCCCCACCCCGCCGCGACTGGCGCGCTTTTCGGGATACTGCAGGCGATAGGTTGGATTGGCCGTCTGATTGAGGGTCGCGCCCTTGGTGCACAGGCGCCCGCGATTGGCCGGGTGTTCCGGGTCACCGCGCAGTCCGGTGATCGTTCCGTCCTCGGTCTCGATGAGCACGCCGCAACCGACACCGCAGTAGCAACAGGTAGATTTAACTTCAGTTCGCATGATTTTCCTTCCGGCTTGGCTTGAGCAACAGCTATGCCACGTTGAAAAATCATGGACTTGCATGACAAAAGGGGAAATCCCGTCGTGGAATTTCCCCTTTTTGGTGCATTGACCGCAGCCGGCGTCCCTATTTGATGCGTTGCAGCCAGGGACGCCCTGCTTCTGGGCGCGGCGGCTCCGGTGGCGGCTCCTCAGGCTCGACCACGGCTTCGCCAGCGTCGATGAATTCGGCCTCGGCCTGATCTTCGGCACCGTCGACTTCAAAGGCCATTCCGGCACTATTTTCCCGCGCGTAAATCGCTGAAACACGCGCCACAGGCACCGACAAATCGCGGGCAACGCCGCCGAAGCGAGCCTGAAAATCGATGAAATCGTTGCCGATCAGCAATTTCTTGGTGGCATCCGGGCCCAGATTGAGCACGATCTGACCGTCGCGGACGAATTCGCGCGGCACACGGGTCCGCTCATCAACCTCGACCGCGATGTACGGGGTGAAGCCGTTGTCACAGCACCACTCCCAGATGGCTCGCAGCAGGTAAGGCTTGGTAGACGGTAGTTCCATGCCTTACTTGCGCATTGCCTTTTCGGACGGCGTCAGCGCATCGATAAAACCCTGACGGCTGAAAATACGCTCGGCATACTTCATGAGCGGCGCCGCGGCCTTGCCGAGGTCGATGCCGTAGTGGTCCAGACGCCAGAGCAGCGGTGCGATGGCCACGTCGAGCATGGAGAACTCGTCACCCAGCATGAACTTCTGCTTGTTGAAGATCGGCACGATTTCGGTCAGGCGAGCCTTGATTTCCTGGCGCGCCTTGTCGGCCGTCTTGCCGTTCTTCTCGATCACTTCCATGAACGAAAAAATCTCGCGTTCCATGCCGACCAGCAACTGGCGGGCGCGGGCGCGCATGATCGGGTCAGCCGGCATCAGTTGCGGATGCGGGAAGCGCTCGTCGATGTATTCGTTGATGATGTTCGGTTCGAACAAAACCAGATCGCGCTCGACCAGAACCGGCACGCGGTTGTGCGGATTGATCGCCGCCATTTCTTCCGGCTTGTTGAACATATCGACATCGATAACCTGAAAATCCATGCCCTTTTCGAACAGGACAATGCGGCAACGGTGACTAAAGGGGCAGGTGGTGCCCGAGTAGAGGTTCATCATTTGTGGTAACCCTCAAAATGAGATTCGGCATCGGGGGCCGGCCAGAGCCAAACCCGCGATGCCGTTAGCTGATCCAGAAGGGATCAGTGAATGTCTTTCCAGTATTCCTTCTTGAGCGCGTAGGCGACAACAAAGAGAACTGACAGGAAGGCCAGAACGAACCAGCCCAGAGTGCGGCGATATTCCTGCTGCGGCTCACCCATCCAGACCATGAAGCCGACCAGATCGGAAACCGACTTGTCGAATTCGGCCGGCGGCATGGTGCCCGGGACAGCCAGTTCCAGCTTGTGCGTTTCGTGATTCATCACTTGCTGGCCTTGCAGGTCATACAGAACATGCGGCATGCCGACGTTCTCGTACACCGTATTGTTCCAGCCCGTCGGACGGGTCGGGTCACGATAGAAGGAACGCAAGTAGGTGTAGAGCCAGTCCGCGCCGGCACCGGCATTGCCGGCTTCGCCACGGGCCCGGGCAACGATGGTCAGATCCGGCGGCGTAGCACCGAACCACTGCTTCTGCTCATCAGAACGGGCAGCCACCCGCATCAGTTCACCGATCTTGTCGGAGGTGAACATCAGGTTTTCCTTGACCTGCTGCTCGGTCAGACCGAGATCGAGCAGGTTCTTGTAGCGCATGTAGGAAGCACCATGGCAGTTCAGGCAGTAATTGACGAACAGCTTGGCGCCGTTTTGCAACGCCGCCTTGTCGCTCACCGAGCCCGGCCACTTGTCGATGTGGGCTGTGCTACCGCTGGCAAATGCCATGATCGGCGCGAAGAGCAATGCGATCAGTAATTTTTTCATTATTTCCACCCTCACTTGAACGTCACGCGGTCAGGGACCGGCTTGAACTTGTCCATGCGCGACCACCACGGCATTCCCAGGAAGAAGCCGAAGTAGAAAACCGTGCAGATCTGGGAAATCACTTCGCCCACCGGGGAAGGAGACAGCGTGCCGAGATAGCCGAGGATGAAGAAACAGATTACGAAGAGAGTGTACATGACCTTGGTAATCGGACCGCGGTAACGGATCGACTTGACCGGACTGCGATCCAGCCACGGCAAGGCGGCGAAGATCACGACAGAAGCCCCCATGGCAACGACCCCCCAGAACTTGGCATCAAGGCCGAAGAAGTTCCAGACCATGGCACGCAGGATCGAGTAGTACGGCGTGAAATACCAGACCGGTGCGATGTGCGACGGGGTCTTCAACGGATCAGCCGGGTAGAAATTCGGCGTCTCCAGGAAATAACCGCCACCTTCCGGCGCCCAGAACATCACTGCCGAGAAAACCATCAGGAAGACGATGACACCGACGATGTCCTTGACCGTGTAGTACGGATGGAACGGGATGCCGTCACGCGGAATGCCATGTTCGTCCTTGTTGGCCTTGATCTCGACACCGTCCGGGTTGTTCGAACCAGTTTCGTGCAGGGCCAGCACGTGAGCGGCGACCAGACCAATCAGAACGAGCGGGAAGGCAATCACGTGGAAGGAGAAAAAGCGGTTCAGCGTTGCGTCGCCAACCACGAAGTCGCCGCGAATGATCAGCGACAGATCGGAGCCGATAACGGGGATCGCCGAGAACAGATTCACGATCACCTGTGCGCCCCAATAGGACATCTGTCCCCACGGCAGCAGGTAGCCGAAGAAGGCTTCGCCCATCAGCACCAGGAAGATACCCACGCCGAATAGCCAGGTGAGTTCGCGCGGCTTGCGATACGAACCGTAGAGAAGACCGCGGAACATGTGGAGATAAACCACGATGAAGAAAGCCGAAGCGCCGGTCGAGTGCATGTAGCGAATCAGCCAGCCACCCGGCACGTCGCGCATGATGTATTCGACGGAAGCGAATGCAATGGGCACGCCATTGGCGTTCAGCGCTGCATCCGGCTTGTAGTGCATGACCAGGAAGATGCCGGTAACGATCTGGATAACCAGGACCAGCAAGGCCAGAGAGCCGAAGAAATACCAGAAATTGAAGTTCTTCGGGGCGTAGTACTCGGACAGGTGGCCCTTCCACATGGAAGTCGCCGGGAAGCGGGCATCGACCCACTCCAGCGCGTTACCAGCCAGCGAGCCGTCGGACTTGTATTTTTCGAAATTGCCAGCAGCCATTTCTTATGCTCCCTTCTTGTCTTCGCCGATCATGATACGGGTATCGGCGAGATACACGTGCGGCGGCACTTCGAGGTTGGTCGGGGCGGGCTTCGACTTGTAAACACGACCGGCGAAGTCGAAGGTCGACCCGTGACAGGGGCACAGAAAACCGCCCAGCCAGTCACCCGGCATACCCTCGTCGGTACCCGCCTTGAATTTCTGGGAGGGCGAACAACCGAGGTGCGTACAGATACCGACCACAACCATGATTTCCGGCTTGACCGAACGCGTATCATTCTTGGCATAGGCTGGCTGCTGGTCCTTGTCCGACTTGGGATCAGCAACCAGATCAGTAAGCTTGGGCAGCGTATCCATCATTTCCTTGGTGCGATTGATGATCCACACCGGCTTGCCGCGCCACTCGACGGTCATCATCTGACCTGGCTCGAGCTTGCTGATATCCACTTCGACCGGTGCACCTGCAGCCTTGGCACGTTCGGACGGAAGCAAGCTGGAGACGAACGGCACGAGTGCGGCAACTGCCCCCGCACCGCCCACGGCTGCGGTCGCAACGACCAAACGCCGCCGTCCGCAGTCCATTTTTCCTTGATTGCTCATTACGCTGACCCCTAACAGAATTAGATGGGATAAAAATTAAACGCTAAATTATACGATATCGGACGGCCTGATAAAAGCCGGATATCACCCACCACAGGCCTTGCGCTCTCGAAAAGCCTGCGCCAAGGTGCCACTATCCACATATTCAAGCTCGCCACCGACCGGTATGCCGCGGGCAATCCGGGTCACGCCAACCCCCTTGGGTCCAAGCATGGCGGTAATGTAGTGCGCCGTGGCCTCCCCTTCGTTGGTGTAGTTGGTCGCCAAAATAACCTCTCGAACCACACCATCGAGCGCCCTGGCCATCAGTTGATCCAGGCCAATATCCCTTGGCCCGACGCCATCAAGCGGGGAAATCTTGCCCATCAATACAAAATACAGCCCCTGATAACTCTGGGTCTGTTCCATCATGTTCATGTCGACCGGTGTTTCGACTACGCACAGCAGGCTCGCATCGCGCCGCGGCGAAGCGCAGCATTCGCATATTTCCGCCTCGGTAAACGTATTGCAGCGCTGACAATGTCGAATCGACAGCAAAGCATGTAGCACAGCATCACCCAGATGCTGCGCACCTTTTCGATCACGCTGCAGCAGATGATAGGCCATGCGCTGCGCGGACTTTGGCCCGACACCGGGCAGACAGCGCAACGCTTCAATCAGCGAATCAAGCCCCGATTGATTCACTAATCAAAAAGGAAGCTTGAAGCCAGGTGGCAGGTTTAACCCTGATGCAAAGCCTGACATCTTGTCCTGGCTCAGCGCCTCGCCTCGGCGAACCGCATCGTTCATCGCCGCGGCAATCAGATCCTCAAGCATTTCCCGATCATCCATCACTGAAGGATCGATGCTGACTCTGCGTACCTCATGCGCACCGGTCATCACAACCTTGACCATACCGGCCCCGGCAACACCCTCGATCTCAGTCTGGGCTAGCTGCTCCTGGGCCTTTTTCATGTTTTCCTGCATCGCCTGCGCCTGCTTCATCAGGCCAGCCAAGCCACCCTTCATCATGTTCGCTCTCCGTTAGGCAATAGGTTTAATGGATGATTCGACAACCGATGCATCGAGAGACTCGATGGCATCACGTATAAATGCATCTCGTGTAATTGAAGCAACTGCGTTCTCTTGCCGCTCCTGGCGTTGACGGCCGACGGTCTCTGCCGGTGTATCCAATTCATTTTGAGCCAATTCAAAACGAACTTTCAGCATTCGGCCAAAATACTCGCTCAAGGCTTGCTGCAGTTTGTCTGGCCCCGGCTTCATCTGCAGGTGCGCCTGAGATGGCGAAAGCCGCAACAAACACTCCGTTTCATTCAACCGCCGCAGTTCGCAATTCTGCGCCAGCTCCCTGACCAGGCCGGACAGCGGAAGCGAGGCAACGATCTGATGCCAATCCGCATCTCCGGACGGTAGCGGTCTCACACTCGCCTGCACCGGCTTCGCTGCAGCAACCTGAGCCACGCCAACCGGCACCCCGGCAAGCGTTTGGGCATTGGCCACCGGCCTGCTTCTAGGCGCTACGGCACCGAGCACGTCAGCTACGGTGCTTGGACGAAAGGCGTGCAACCGGAGCAAGGTCATCAGGAAGCCAGCATGCTCATCCGGCGCGGTCGACAGCTCATTTCGGCCAATATTCACGATTTGGTAGGCCAGCTGTACGAATTCAGGAGAAAAAGCTGTCGCCAAAGAAAGCAACCGACCCCTGTCTGGGTCATCCTCGCCTATCGCGGAGGGCACGCATTGCATAACCTGCAGACGCGTCAGCAAGGCCCCCAACTCCTGCAAGGCCGCGGAGAAGGAAAGACTACGCACGCCAAGGTCCGCCGCTACCTGCAGCAAAGCCGATGCATCGCCGACCTGTAACGCCTCAAGGATGGCGAACAGATAATCCTGATCGACCGAGCCCAGCATGCTTCGAACCTGGCCTTCTTCAACCCTCCCGGCACCGTGAGCAATTGCCTGATCCAGCAGGGAAAGGGCATCCCGCATGCTTCCGGATGCCGAACGGGCAACCAGGCTCAGCGCTGATGTCTCGAATGGAATCCCTTCGGCCTGCAAAATATGACCAAGATGCTTGGTAATAGCCAGCGCCGGCATCTGCTTCAAATTGAACTGGAGACAACGGGAAAGAACCGTCACCGGAATTTTCTGCGGGTCGGTCGTCGCCAGTATGAATTTCACGTGCTCAGGGGGTTCCTCAAGCGTCTTCAGCATCGCATTGAATGCGGAATTGGAGAGCATGTGAACTTCGTCGATCACATAGACCTTGAAGCGACCGCGTGTAGGTGCATAGACAGCGCTTTCGAGTAGCTGACGCATCTCGTCGACCCGAGTATTGGTTGCAGCGTCAACCTCGAGCAAATCAACGAAACGGCCGCTATCGATTTCCTGGCAAGCGGAACAGGTACCACAAGGCGTAGCCGTAATCCCAGCCTCGCAATTCAGCGACTTCGCGAGAATTCGCGCAATGGTGGTCTTGCCAACCCCTCTGGTACCCGTGAACAAGTAAGCATGGTGCAAGCGCTGCGCTGAGAGCGCGTGGGTCAGCGCACGAACGACATGTTCCTGCCCAACTAGCGTAGAAAAATTGCGCGGCCGCCACTTGCGCGCAAGAACCTGATAACTCATGCGCCCCACACCAATGCAAAAAATGAAAGTGGCGAGCCTAACCCCCGGCACTTGCAGTAAGTAGCTGTGGCTGCTTCCTTCCGGACCTGACCAGATTCACCACCCTGCAATGCGGGGAGACCCGCCGGATCGAATTCTAACACAGGCAAAAAGTGGTCATCTCGAAACAAAATAATAAATTCCACTGCAAAAAAACACCCTTCGGTAAGGGCTTGGACACTATCTTGGTCACTCGCCACAGTTGACCAAAACCGCAACGCTGGACTGCGCTGGTGCGTTACATCGTCGAGTCGTCTTGAGACTCAATCAAGAGGAAGTGTCGGCAATTACTCCCGTTCTGCAATCGGCATAGGGGGCAGCCATTATAGGCTGCGCCCCTGCCACACCACCCGGCATGCGGGTCCGCACGGGCGGTTCGAGAAGTTGAGGTCATGAGAGTCGTGGCACCCTGAGTCGATCAAAGTAGGCGATGGTCAGTAC
>JAUYEI010000090.1 GCA_030691385.1 Azonexus sp. | reverse complement strand
TCACCCCTTGGCTGACAGCGCGACGTGGCCACTGGCACGCCTGGTCGGGCGCCCGGCTTTGTGGCTTCGCCGAAACTCGCCGATTTGCTTTATTGTTATCGGCTCGTTTTCGCTCCTTCTTGCAGGCATGAGCCTGCTGCGTCGTCGCTTGGCGCCGGCCATCCCGCCCAGGCGCACCATCAGCCGCGTCCAACTGAGGTTTCAAGGATAAAAAAACCCACCGGATCGCTCCGGTGGGTTTCTGTATAGCTGAAACGCCGAAGCGGTCAGGCGCGTTCTAAGATCACGGCAATACCCTGGCCGCCACCGATACACATCGTGACGAGAGCATACTTGCCACCGATGCGTTCCAGTTCGTACAGGGCCTTGGTGGCGATGAAGGCACCGGAACAGCCGACCGGGTGACCGAGGGCGATGGCGCCGCCGTTCGGATTGGTCTTGGCCGGATCGAGACCGAGCACCTTGGACACCGACAGGGCCTGGGCCGCAAAGGCTTCGTTGGATTCGATGACATCCATCTGGTCCAGGGTCAGGCCGGCCTTCTTGAGGGCCAGCTTGGTGGCCGGGATCGGGCCTTCGCCCATGATGTCGTTCGGCACACCGGCAACAGCGTAACCGGCGATGCGGGCACGAGCCTTCTGACCGTTCTTGGCGGCAACATCAGCCGCAGCCAGCACGAAGAAAGCAGCGCCGTCGTTGATGCCGGAAGCGTTACCGGCAGTGACGGTACCGTCCTTCTTGAAGGCCGGCTTCATCTTGGCCAGCGATTCCATGGTCGTGCCACGCTTCAGGTGCTCGTCGGTATCGAACACGACGTCGCCCTTGCGGGTCTGCTTGACGATGGGCACGATCTGCGACTTGAAGTAGCCAGCGTCGATGGCAGCCGCGGCGCGGCGCTGCGATTCGACGGCGAAGGCATCCTGGTCTTCACGGGTGAAACCATGTTTGGCTGCGAGGTTTTCAGCGGTGATACCCATGTGACCAACGCCGAACGGGTCGGTCAGCACGGCAACCATGGAGTCGATGGCCTTGGTATCACCCATGCGGGCGCCGGAACGCAGCGACGGCATCAGGTAGGCAGCCTTGGACATGACTTCGACGCCGCCACCGATACCGTAGTCGGCATCGTTCAGCATGATGTTCTGGGCCGTGGTGACAATACCTTGCAGGCCGGAGGCGCACAGGCGGCTCACTTGCATGGCGACGGAGTCCATCGACAGGCCGGCCTGGATGGAAGCGACGCGGGAAACGTAGGCGTAGCGGGAGTCGGTCGGCATGGTGGTGCCGACGGTGACGTAGTTGATGGCTTGCGGATCAACACCGGAGCGGGCAATCGCTTCCTTCATGACAATGCCGGCGAGTTCCGTGCTTTCAAAATCAGCCAGGGAACCACCAAAAGCGCCGATGGGGGAACGAACTGCGCTTAGAACGACGACATCTCTGCTCATGTAAATCTCCTGTAAGAATTATTCAGCCCACCAAGGTGGCAAGCCCTAACAAAAACAGCAACAACATCCACAACACAGTGGCTCGCCAGACAAGACCGACGGCACTCTGCATGAAATCGACATCGGCCGGATCACCCAGCCCCAGTTCGGCCCGATCGGACACCTCGATACCATCGACCACCGGCCGGCCTAGCTGGACCCCCAGGGCGCCGGCACCGGCCGCAAGGACGATGCCAAGGTCGCGGTCCGGCCAGTGCGGCGACTGGGTACGCCAGCAATAAACCGCGTCCTCGAAGTCACCAACGATGGCAAATGCTGCAGCCGTAGTCCGTGAGGGTAGCCAGTCGATCATACCGAAAACCAGCCGCGAGAATGTGGAAAAATCAGTTTGCTGGGCTATGTTTTTGGCATTCCAGCGGTCGCGAACAATGGCTGACAGGCGATAAAGTACTGCCCCGCAAGGACCGGGCAACAGGACGAAGCAGAGCACGACGGCAAAGACGTGGCGATGCGAGGCCGCCAGCGCCCCCTCGATGGAGAGCCGGGCGATATCTTCAGAGCCAAGGCCGTAGGTCGAAATGCCCTGCCACTCGGCGAGCAGATGGCGGGCCCGCTCAAGATCGCCGAGGCGCAGGGCGAGTTGAATTTCGGTGTAATGATGGCTGAACTGGCGGAAGCCCATGGTCAGGTAGAGCACGCCAACATTGAGCACCCAGCCGAAGAGCGGGTTCAGGGAATAGAGCAGGCCGTAGGCAACCGCGACCAGCGCCACCGGCAACAGGACGGCCAGGCACCAGGCCAGCACGCCGTGCCGGTAGGCGCCGGCGTTAAAGCGGGATTCGATGAAATCAGCCCATGCGCCGAGAGGCTCGGCGACGATGCGGCGATAATCAAGAGGTTGCAGTTGTTCGAGGAGGAAAACTGCGATGAGCGAGAGAAGACTCATGGGGTGCCGATGATTGCCGTATCCGGCTTATTTTCATTGAGTAAAGTGCCACGATACCACAAGCTCAAGTACCGTGGAGAAGGCCAAGACGCTCGCTCAGGGAACGGATCATGCCGGCGGTGGCGCCCCAGATGAAATAGTCGCCGTAGGGCATGGCGAAGTAATTCCGGAGCGCCCCGCGATAATGCAGCGAATGCTGTTGATGGTTGGCCGGATCGAGCAAAAATGCGAGCGGCACTTCGAAGACCTCGGCCACCTCGAAGGGGTCGGGCTGCAACTCGAACGGCGGCAGAACCAGTGCGACAACGGGTGTGACGCGAAAGCCCGTACCGGTCCGGTATTCGGGCAGAAAACCGAGGATTTCGATGCGCTCGCGCGGCAGGCCGATTTCTTCCTCGGTTTCGCGCAAGGCGGTGTGCGATGGTGAAAGATCTTCGGCCTCGACCCGCCCGCCGGGAAAGCTGATCTGCCCGGCGTGATCGCGCAGATGCGCCGTGCGCTGGGTGAGCAGCACCATCTGCCCGCCATCGCGCAGGACGATCGGAAACAACACTGCGGCCGGGATTAGCGGCTGGTCCTCGACACCCTCTTCCTGGACGAAATGTCCGCTCAGTGGCTCGGATAACAGGCTGGCGCGCAGGCGCTCCAGATCAAGCGTCATGCGGCCTTGGAGTCTTCCTCGATTTCAGCGTTGACCGCAGAGAGGGCATCCTGAAGCGTTTCTTCGGAAAGGTCGTTGATGGTGGTTGCCACCAGATCGGCCGACTCGATGGCGCCAACCGGCAAGCGCTTGCTGTCCATGCTGGCGATCATCACGGCTGCTGCGCCGGCCACGCGCAACAGCGCCTGCCGTTCGCTCATCAGCATTTCCAGCTCATCGCGCAATAGCGCTATTTCCTGATCACGTTGCGGCATTTCTCTCTCCTAGAATCTTTTTTTCAGTGTCATGGTACTGCCATCGCGCTGCATTTCCATGCGGTTGAGAAAACTCATGCCAAGCAGGGCGATCGGCATTTCAGTCGGCAACACCACCGCCTCCACATTGTGCATGGTGACGCTGCCAATTCTGACCGTATCGAGCGGTATGCGCGTGACGACGACTGTTCCGTTCGCCGTGCTCGTCAGGCCGCGCTGCCCCTGCCTGAGGTCCAGACCGATACGCCGGGCGTCGTTCGGGCCGAGCGCAATCGAGGTGGCGCCTGTATCGACGACGAAGCGCACCGATGTTCCGTTGACCGTGCCGGTAGTGTAAAAATGGCCTTTCAGATCGGCCGTCATGACGATCTTGTCCGAACCATCGCCACCGGAAACGCCGATGGCATGCTGGCCGACGCGCAAGGGACGTTTCTTGCCGCCGATCTCGATGATTACCTGATCGTCCTGAACGGAGAGCAGCTTGACCCCATCGACCGTCTTGCCAACCGGTACCGCCTGCGGCTCGCCACCGTTGATCATGAGCATCGCCTTGCTGCCCATGATCCCGGCCAGCCCGACATCCTGGGTCATTCCTGCGGCCGGCAGCAGCAACGCCAACAGGGCAAGCAGCGTAAAATGACCCTTCACTTTCCTGAATCCCAACGCCGCCATGCAACCTGTCGCCATCTTTCGCCACTCCCCTACTGAAGGTCCGGGCTATTTTGCCATATTCCTTGAGCAGCAAGGGATTCCATGGACGCTGATTACCCTCGACGAAGGGGCTGCTGTCCCGGCAACCGTCGACGGTTTTTCGGGGCTCTGTTTCATGGGCGGCCCGATGAGCGTCAACGATCCGCTGCCCTGGATCGAACCCGTCTGTGCGCTGATTCGCGAGGCGGCGGCAAAGGATGTCCCGGTCATCGGCCATTGCCTCGGCGGACAACTGATGAGCAAGGCACTCGGCGGGCAGATCACGCGCAATCCCGTCAAGGAAATTGGCTGGAGTTGCGCCCACGGCGAGGACAACACGATCGCCCGCCACTGGCTCGGTGATTTCGCCGGCAAGAGCGGCACGGTCTTCCAGTGGCATGGCGAGACATTCAGCATCCCGACCGGCGCCACCCGCTTGCTGGCCAATGGCTATTGCGCCAACCAGATGTTTGTGATCGGCCCGCACCTCGGCATGCAATGCCACGTCGAAATGACGCCCGAAATGATTGCCACGTGGTGCGAGCAGTGGGCCGACGAAGCAATTGCCGTCGCCGACCTGCCCAGCGCACAAACGCCGGCAACGATGCTGGCTGAAATTTCTGCCAAATTACCGGTTATGCGCCAGTTGTCGGAACAACTCTATTCGGTGTGGATCAAGGGTCTGGCGCGCTGAAGCCCGAATAAAAAACCGGACTGCTCGCACAGTCCGGTTTTCAATTTTGGCCGTTTTTTACGGTTGACCGTAGCAAGCCCGGTTGACCGTGGGAATGGTTCTAATCACGGAAATTACCGTACTTGATCGGGAAATCAGTAATCGACTTGGTTATCAAGGCGATGCAAGCCTGCAGATCGTCCCGCTTGGCGCCCGTGACACGCACGGTTTCGCCCTGGATAGCGGCCTGGACCTTGAGCTTGCCGTCCTTGACCAGCTTGACGATTTTCTTGGCCAGATCGCTGTCGATGCCGTCCTTGATCTTCATTTCCTGCTTCACCTTATTGCCGGAAACACTGACGATCTTCTGGTGATCGAGACGCTTGACGCTTTCCTTCTCCTTCTTTTCCATGGCCGGAAAAAGCAGGTCCTTGATCTGGTCAAGCTGGAAGTCCGAGTCACCCCACAGGGTGATGACCTTGTCCTTCTCGTTCAGTTCGACCTTGGCGGTGGTGCCCTTGAAGTCGTAACGGTTCTCGATCTGGCGTGAGGTGACATCGATGGCGTTCTTCAACGCCACCATGTCCGCTTCGGAGGTGAAGTCAAAGCTTGGCATGATGATTACCCAAAGTGACAGACGTAGTGATACGGCTCATCGCAGGCGATTTCGAAGCTGGAATTGCCCGGCACGCTGAAAGACTGGCCATCGCCATAAGTCGTCCACTCGCTCTCGCCCTTGAGCTTGACGCGGCACGAACCGCCAACGCCTTCCATGATTTCCGGTGCACCGGTGTTGAAGGTCAGGCTGGCCGGCAGGATCACGCCCACCGTCTTCTTCGTGCCATCGGCCTGCACCACGGTGTGGCTGACGCACTTGCCATCAAAATAAACATTGGCCTTCTTGACCACGGAAACATTGTCGTATTGCGACATTTACATACCCCATATTTTCTGAATGACTGATTTGGCGATGAACCCGAACATGCCGAAAGCCAGCACCAAGAAGAGCACAAAGGTGCCCGTCTTGCCTGCCTTCGACTTCCAGGCGATCTCGCCAATGATGAATAACATGAAAATGATGAAGGCGCCGACCCCCCAGGTCGAGAAAAAATCTGCGATCTGCTCTTCGTTCAGCCCGAATACGGTGCCGCCATCCATCGATTAACCCTTCTTCTTGGTGGCCGGCTTTTTGGCCGCCGCCTTGGCAGCGACAGGCTTGGCGACAGGCTTGGCGGCCGGTTTGGCCACGGCCTTCGCCACGATCTTGGCTACCGCTTTGGCCGCAGGCTTCGCAGTTGCAGCCTTCTTCGCTGCCGGCTCGCCCGCTTTCTTGGCGGCCAGATTCGCCGCAATCCGCAGGCGCAGCGCGTTGAGCTTGATGAAGCCGCCTGCATCGCGCTGGTCGTAGGCACCAGCGTCGTCCTCGAAGGTAGCAATGGTCGAGTCGAACAGCGAATCGGTCGGCGAATCGCGACCAACGACGATCACGTTACCCTTGTACAGCTTCAGGCGAACCACGCCATTGACGCTGCCTTGGGTGTGGTCGATCAGCACCTGCAGCGCCTTGCGCTCCGGGCTCCACCAGTAGCCGTTGTACACCAAGCTGGCATAACGCGGCATGAGGTCGTCCTTGAGGTGGGCGACTTCGCGGTCCAGCGTGACCGATTCGATGGCGCGATGAGCGCGCAGCAGAATCGTTCCGCCCGGGGTTTCGTAGCAGCCACGCGACTTCATGCCGACGTAACGGTTCTCGACCAGGTCGAGACGGCCGATGCCATGCTTGCCGCCGATTTCGTTGAGAGTACCAAGCACTTCGTGCGCCTTCATCTTCTTGCCGTTGATAGCGACGACATCGCCCTTGGCGAATTCGAGGTCGAGGTATTCGGCCTTGTTCGGCGCCTTTTCCGGCGACACCGTCCACCGCCACATCGACTCCTCGGCCTCGGCCACCGGATCTTCAAGGTGACGACCTTCGTAGGAAATGTGCAGCAGGTTGGCGTCCATCGAATACGGGGAGCCGCCCTTCTTGTGCTTCATGTCGATCTCGATGCCATGCTTCTCGGCATAGGCCATGAGCTTCTCGCGCGACATCAGGTCCCATTCGCGCCATGGGGCGATGACCTTGATGCCCGGCTTCAGCGCGTAGGCGCCGAGTTCGAAACGAACCTGGTCGTTGCCCTTGCCGGTGGCGCCATGACAAATGGCATCGGCGCCGGTTTCATTGACGATCTCGATCAGGCGCTTGGCGATCAGCGGCCTGGCGATCGAAGTGCCAAGCAGGTACTCGCCTTCGTAGACGGTGTTGGCGCGGAACATCGGGAACACGAAATCGCGGACAAACTCCTCACGCACATCGTCGATGTAGATATTTTTCGGCTTGATGCCGGCCTTCAAGGCCTTGGCGCGCGCCGGCTCCAGCTCTTCGCCCTGGCCAAGGTCGGCCGTGAAGGTGACGACTTCGCACTGGTAAACGTCCTGCAGCCACTTGAGGATGACAGAGGTATCCAGACCACCCGAATAGGCCAGCACTACTTTCTTTATGTCGCTCATTTCCGTTCCCTTAAATGCAGGATTCAGGATCGAGGATTGAGGATCGAGTACCCCCGCTCCACAACTCCCCGAATCTCTAAATCCAAATAACTGAATCCTAGTTGCTAGCCCTGAATCTTGCCCAAAAGGAGATACTCCATCAGGGCCTTTTGTACGTGAAGCCGGTTTTCCGCCTCATCCCAAACCACCGATTGCGGCCCGTCGATCACTTCGGCCGTCACTTCCTCACCACGATGCGCTGGCAGGCAATGCATGAAGACCGCGTGTTGATCGGCCACGCGCATCATTTCGCCATCAACGCACCAGTCGGCGAAGGCCTTGATCCGCTCTTCGTTTTCCGCCTCGAAACCCATCGAGGTCCACACGTCGGTGGTGACCAGATCGGCATCCCGACAAGCATCCATCGGGTCGGCAAAAACCTGGAAACGCGAACTATCGATCACCCCGACCAAGTCCTGGTTAATTTCGTAGCCCGGCGGCGTCGACACATGCACCTTGAAGCCCAGCACCTCAGCCGCCTGCAACCAGGTATTGCACATATTGTTGGCATCGCCCACCCAAGCCACTGTCTTGCCTTTGATACAGCCGCGGTGTTCGATGTAGGTGTAGATATCGGCCAGGATCTGGCAGGGGTGGTATTCGTTGGTCAGGCCGTTGATGATCGGCACCCGCGAATTGGCGGCAAAACGCTCAATGATGTCCTGCTCGAAAGTGCGGATCATCACAATGTCGCTCATTCGCGAAATGACCTGAGCCGCATCCTCGACCGGCTCGCCGCGCCCCAACTGGGAATCGCGGGTATTCAGATAGATCGCCGAGCCACCCAGTTGCTGCATGCCGGCTTCGAAGGACAGACGCGTCCGCGTGCTGGCCTTCTCGAAAATCATGACCAGCGTGCGGTCCGAGAGCGGCCAGTACTTCTGGTAAGACTTGAACTGGTTCTTGATCCAGCGGGTTCGCTCAAAAACATACTCAAGCTCTTCACGCGTGAAATCCTTGAATTGCAGAAAATGTTTGATCGCCATGATTTAGGCCGCCAGAAATTCCTTGATTAACGGGATGCTACGGTCAACCAGTTCTTTTGCCTCATTTTCACTAAACGTCAGTGGCGGCAATAGACGGATAACCTTGTCAGCAGTCACATTGATCAGCAAACCGGCCGCCAGTGCCTTGCCGACCAGCTCACCGCACGGACGATCAAGCTCGATGCCAATCATCAGACCATGGCCACGAATCTCGACCACCCCCTTGACGCCAGCCAGCGCCTCCGCGTAAAGCTTGCGGATCAGCGCCCCGACCTTCTCGGCATTGGCCATCAGGCCGTCTTCCTCGATGGTAGCGATAGTCGTCAACGCCGCCGTACAAGCCAAAGGATTACCGCCAAAAGTCGAACCATGGTTGCCTGGCCCGAAAAGCCCTGCCGCCTTGCCTCCCGCCATACAAGCACCGATCGGCACCCCGGAGCCCAAGCCCTTGGCCAAGGTCGCGATATCAGGTTGAATCCCCGCGTGCTGATAGCCGAACCACTTACCGGTCCGCGCCATGCCACACTGCACCTCGTCACAGATCAGGAGCCAGCCATTCTCATCGCACAACTGGCGAACGCCCTTCTGGAATTCGATGGAAGCGAGATGAATGCCGCCCTCACCCTGGATAATTTCCAGCATGACAGCAACGATATTTTTGTTGTGCTCGGCAACCGCCTTGATCGCCTCGAGGTCGTCGTAAGGAACCCGAACAAAACCGGACACCAGCGGCTCGAAACCAGCCTGCGTCTTGCGGTTGCCGGTCGCCGAGAGCGTCGCCATCGTGCGGCCATGAAAAGCCTTCTCCATCACAATAATGGTCGGCGTCTCGATGCCCTTTTTATGGCCGTAAAAACGAGCCAGCTTGATCGCCGCCTCGTTGGCCTCGCAGCCCGAATTGCAGAAGAAAATCTCCTGCATCCCGGAAAGAGCCGCCAACTTGTCGGACAACTGATCCTGGCCAGTAATTCCGTAAAGATTGGAGGTATGCAACACACGCCCGGCCTGCGCAGCAATCGCAGCCACCAGCTTGGGGTGGGCATGACCAAGGGTGGAAACCGCAATCCCGGACAACGCATCCAGGTATTCCTTACCCTCGGTATCAGTAATCCGGCTACCTTGACCATGGCTGAAAGCCACCGGCAACCGGGCATAGGTATTCATGACATGCGACATGAGGCAACCCCAAAAAACGAAAACGGCGGCCATTGCCGCCGGAACAATTGCCACCCGAACGGGCCGGAAACCCCGAAAGCGCGGCAGAGGTTCGGATTTTAGGTGAAAAGCAAAACATTGTATAGAACAGCAATACGGCAGCATTCCGTAGACTCTGTCGCCAAAAGCCATAATTATGGAAAGGCTTCGGGCTTCTGCTAGAATGCCTCAACGCAAGGTCGCATCGCCCGCAAACGCAGAGTAGAACAATGACAACCATAGAATCGACCACATTCATCATTGTTGGCCTCACCAAAGAAGGCAGAAAATTTCGCCCCAGCGACTGGGCCGAACGCCTGTGTGGCGTCATGTCCGCCTTTGGCGCCGAACGCAAGATGAAATACTCACCCTATGTCGGCCCCGGGGACTACAACGGCGACAAAGCCGTCTTCGTTGACGGCCGGCTCGGCGAAATCGAACCCATGGCCTACCGCTTCATGCTCAACTTCGCCCAGGACAACGACCTGCAGATCATCGACGGTGTTTGCTCCCTCGAAAATAAGAAGTAGCCAACTAACAATACCGAACCGAACACCGGAAATTCCAGGCAATAAAAAAGGCGCCCAAAGGCGCCATTTTTGTTTGAGCGTCTAGCCAATCAGGCAGCAGCAAGCGCCTTGATTTGAGCGGACAGACGGCTCTTGGTACGGGAAGCCTTGTTCTTGTGAACAATCTTCTTGTCAGCAATGCGGTCAAGCACTGCGACGGACTGCTGGAAGACGCCTTGAGCGGCGACTTTGTCGCCAGCTTCGATCGCCTGACGGACACGCTTGATTGCGGTACGCAGGGTCGAACGCAGGCTGGCGTTATGGGAACGCTGCCCGTCAGCTTGACGGGCGCGCTTGCGGGCTTGTGCGCTATTGGCCATGAAGATTCCAAATTCGGTGAAAAACAAAAGAAAGATTATATGAGAAAAATCCGTCTGCATCAATACTAAAGGAAATCTAGCCGCCTCAAATCTTCCAGTTACCAGAATCCACACTGCCACCCCGTGCGCCTGTTTGGGTTAACGTTTGTGTCCCATCTACTGCCTGTGCTGTTCCACTAACCGGTGTAGCAGTAATCGTAAATGTCGTTGCGGCACATGCCCCGACAACACCGTAGTGAGTTGCAGCGCCACCATAAGCAACGCCACACGCCGTGCCCGCTGCATTCAGGTAAGTGCCATTGGTTGAAAACCATCGCTCCAATTGCTGGGCATACGAAACAAGCTCACGCTGGACATCCACCCGCCGAGACTTCCTGATCTGATCGTTGTAAGCGGGCAAAGCAATACTGGCGAGGATAGCTACTATGGCAACGACAATCATTACCTCGATCAATGTAAAACCGCCAAGTCGATTTCTTGATTTTTTCATGAGAATCTCTCTGATTTTGTCCTCAGATATCGCAAACATAGGCCACAGTCTGCAACACAACTACTGATCTGCTATCCAGCCCAACACCGCGCCCCATCAGGCTGTAAGCCTTGCAGCCAACCTTGCCGACCGGCAAAAAACTATCCGCAAGCAGCGCAACACTTAACTGTGCCGATGTCGGCTGTTCTGTTGATGAACCGTTGTAACGAACCATATCCAACGCACCTGCGGCAGACCAAGCGGATGGCATAACCGCAACTGCAGCGGGCCCGGGAGTAGTTGGCACGACAGCAAGATTGGTCAGAGTACATCCCGTTGACGCACTACAGTTTTCATGGGTCAGCGCAGCCACTCCCTGCCTTAACACCTGCTCGGCCGCCTGCTGAGCGCGCGTGCGATCCATATAATTACCTGCCATTTTTTCACTCAGCGAGGTATTGCGCGCGGCGTTGACGACCAGAATGGTCAGCACCAGCAGTAACAACATTGAAATGATCAATGCAAAACCATTTTCACGAGACATAAGCCTGACCATTGGGCTCTCCTAACGATTTCTGAGCAGCACAGTCGAACGGAAAGTACGGTATAGCTTGTTGTCGCTGTCAGACCCCGCGATATCTATCGCACTACAGTCCTTAACCGCAGCCGCCTTTGCGATGCCCCCATCAATCGCCTCCGACCGCAAGACAAGGCAGACCTTCACGGCAACAATCTTGGTTGGATTGGCCGTAGCAGTCGCCTGTAGATAACTGTCCGCCACACAGTCACGTTCCTTGTTGGCACCAACATCGGCGCCACAACCGAAATCCTTCGGCGTAGCCGGACCTGTATCGCTACCATAGTCGAGCCTGAAATCAACCAACTCGGTGCCCTGGCCGGCCCCCGCGGCAGCCGGGGCAATCCAGTCAACCGCCCCGCACTGGAGTTTGCTACCCGTTTTGGCGATGGTAATTGTCTGCACCGAATCAAGGGCCGGTAGCGAGCCGTCGCAAGCGATCGTATTTGCGCCATCGGCAGTGAACTTGAGTGTCACCGACTGGCTGGAGGTTGGCGTGATGAAATCGGCGGCGATCAACGCACTCGGATTGGGTCGGAATCCGGCCTGGGAAATCATGCGCTGCAGCATGGACAAGGCAAAACGCCCGTCTTCGGACAAGCGCATCTGCATACCCTGAATCCGGTAGGTCTGCTTGGTGCCGACGTACAACTCGGTCGCCGCCAGCATTGCAACCAGCGCAATCATCAGCGCGATCATCAACTCGATCAAGGTAAAACCACGACAGTCTCTTGGGTGTCTCATTATTCGATCACCGTAATGAAGGTACTGAAGCTAGCGTCGGCGCTAGCGTCCCGATCCAACGACCAGGAGAGAGTCAACCTATAGCGGAAGAAGCCGGCAGAAAGGCCCGCTTCCTGAGTCAACACATAGCGCCCATCGGGGAGTTGACTTCTCAGAGACAGGTTCCAATCGGCCATTTCCGTTGCCACAAGATAACTTGGGGACGTACACACCGGCGCCGTGTCTGGCGGAGTGTTCTGAGGGCAATTTGCAAAATTCGGCGGTGAAGTCAGATCGGGATGTTTAACCAGACCATCCACTGCATAGAACGGTGTCCGATTGGCCCGAATTCTATCCGCGAGGTCAGCGGCCAGATCCGCAGCAATACTGCGGTAATGGGCACTCTGGTTCATCGCTAGCGAACGGGATTGCAAGGCGCCCAAACCCAACAGGCCGGAGGCCAGAACCACCACCGCCACCATCACTTCAATAAGCGACATTCCGCGTTGCTTCATTCCACGCCCCTGATTTCCGTTTTTCTATGAACAAGTCGTACCGGAATTGATTCGCTTGCCAACATGCCCGGAAAGGGTCACATCGACCTGATGCTCCTTGCGTTCGGTGGTGCACAAAGTAAAGGTTGTCACCGCAGAACTGCCTAACGTGCCGCTAAATGCAACGGAAGTGGCGGCCGTTGTAATAGTCAGCCCCTGCTTCATCTGGACACGCTGGATGACCCGTTCATCGACCGGTACCACCACATCCTCATCAATAACCAAGATGCCGGTAGACCAGGCCGCCGCGCTGGCAGCACAGGCAGTATCCGTATTTGCATTGGTGGCAGGACATACCGTGATACTTTTTCTTCGCTTGATTGCCTCGAGACGTGCCGAGTTCAGCGCACTGACCAGCAAATCGCTCTGGGACGAAAGGCGCGCATCGCGTATCAAATCGGTCATTCCGGGTACTGCTATGACTGTCAGAATAATCAGAATCGCCAGCGTCACCATCAATTCGACCAGCGTGAAGCCGGTGCAGCGTCGCCTTCCGATGCAATTCATCACTTGATCTCCCGCCAGATGCTGGTTTCGATCTTCACGCCAAACGAAGTGCCCAGCATTGTTTCCTTTTCCACCTTGTCGTCACCAATCGTTCCGCTATAGAGCTTGCCAGCCCCCGTTGATGCCGTACGGCCCATCGAATTCCCAGAAGACACTCCTGACGCAGCATTTCCCGTGTAGACGGCCATCGCATTGGCATCCCTCAAAGCGACAACCTGGCCCACATTCCCCATGGTTCCTCCCGAAGAAGTGGTCGTCACGATCTTGCTGCTCGCCGCCACATAGGTCAGTTCGGTTGGAATGCCATCCTTGGAAAATCCACTGACGAAAGCCGAACCGGTCAGGAATCCGACTTTATCCGCATCGGTAGACTTTCCGTCCAGTTTGACGTCGATAAAACTGAACTCCCTCCCGCGAGAACTCTTCGTCACCGAACCAGTCATCGGATCGAGCCCCATGACCCAGCCCTTGCCTCCCGGCAGGCATTTCTCGGTTGATTGCGTAATCCCGGTACCGAAAAGCAGTTTGTCATCAAAAAGCATGGGCGAGGTAACCAGTCGCTCCGTCGTTGCCGGAAAATCCAGGCGCCATCCCTTCCAGGTCGTGGAGGTCAAGGTCAGATCAAGTTCCGGCGTGGTCGAAACTTTTCGGTAGCTCCCGACTCTGAGCGTAGCGTCCCCCGAAGAAATGGATGACTCGGCATCAATCGTACGCTCCAGCAGTTGCGAGCGATCGACGGTTGGTGGGCTGGCCGACATGTCATCAAGCACCGCGTAAAAACTCTGCACCGTGGCATCCGTGCGATCGGCGTCGGTCAAAAGCTTGCCGGTACCAAACAGGATAAGGTTGCCGCGCGATGTGCCATCGCTCGTCGAGACAGGCTTGATGGCCGGCCGCATCACGATGGGATGGGTGGGACCGGCATCAAAAATCGGCGTATCAAGAACCTTGAAATTGGCTGGGTCTGGATCAGTCAGATCAAAGCGCCACATCTTCCCGTTGATATCCCCAGCATAGACGTAATCAAGAATACCATCCTGTCCAAAATCGACCCCCGCCGGCGAAGAAAGGCCAGCCCCGCCGGTCACGGTGATTTTCCTGATCAGCGCACCGGTATCGGCGTTGAGGATGTACAGCGCCGAACTATCGGCTGCGGTCTTCTTCCCGCCAACGCCGGTATCGTCGTAGCTGTTGTTGTAGCCATTGGCCAAAATGACCACGGGTGTCACCGTCGTTGCCGATGTACGAACGTTATAGATCACCGGCGCCGCGAACGAATAGCCCATTTCGGCATCGTTCTGATCGTTCCATTCCCACTTTACAGTCGCTGCAGACGCCAACGTAGATGTATTTGTCGCATCGACTGCGAAGAAGCCTTGACCACCCTGCCCCAAGCCGCTCGCCACGATGGTTTTCCAGATGCTGCCAAGTTTGACGTCCTGCTGACGCAGCGTGCCATTGACGTGAAAAGTATGGGGGGTTCCAGCCGACTGCCCATAATCGGTGGCCGTCAGCGCCTTGAGGTGAGGATAGACCGCCGCCGGAACATATCCCATCAGTTCGGTCATGTCGGCAATATTGAAAGCGTGCAACATACCGTCGTTGGCACCGATCAGGACAATACCCCGCGATGAATTGGCAGAAATGAAGGCCGAGTAGTCAGTGTCGGTAGTAATGCCGGCCGGCTTGCTGACCACTGCCGGCTGTCCGTCAATAATGTCGCCCAGAATAATAGGTGCGCCCGTAATAGGATCTTTCGGACGCGTCCGGAAACCGCTGATTCCTTCCGTTCCGCGAATGAAGCTGATGACATTTTCTCGCGCCGTCGTGGTAGAACCCAGCAAAGTTCTTTGGTTGGCGGTCATCAAGGAAAGATTCGCTTTATTGAACTCGAATTTGCTCGTTGGCGGCGTATCGGTCGCGACTACCTTCGAGGTATATATCTTGCGGCTTCCTTCTGCCGGTATCACGGCTTTCGGGTTCGGACTGCACCCGCCGCTGA
>JAUYEI010000081.1 GCA_030691385.1 Azonexus sp. | reverse complement strand
GTGGCGCCAACCTTGGTTACCGTGAAGGTGATGGTGCCGGCGGCTTCGTCTACAACAAAGTCAGTGCCCATGTTGAAGACCGGGCGGTCGTCGTTGGCCGGGCCGCCACCCGGCAGGGTACGGCCGTCGTCCACAATGGTGGCAACCTGACTGGCGTCGCCCAGAGTCGCATTGACCGGTGCGCTGAGGTTCAGGCTCACCGTTTCGGGGCCTTCGAAGATTGTGTCGTTGTTGAGCGCGACAGTCACCGTCTTGCTGGTTTCTCCGGCTGCAAAGTTAAGTACACCACTGCTCGCCGTGTAGTCGCTGCCTGCTGCCGCCGTACCATCCGCCGTGCCGTAGGTGACACTGGCTGGCTGATCCAGCGCTCCACTTCTGGTCACCGTGAAGGTAATGGTGCCGGCAGCTTCGTCAACAATGAAGTCATCTCCAACATTGAAAACCGACAGTTCACGGAATGTCTGGAGGGCGCCTTCGATTTTCTCCAGCGGACGACCGCGCTCGGTTCCAAACTGGTAGGCCAAGGGATCAACGGTTTCGACGATTCGCAAAAGCTCAACAAAGGTATGGCCTTCGTTGCCGCCCTGCCCGGCAAGGCCGGCTGCCGGCGCTTCCTCTTCAAGCAGGGCATCAAGATCGCCGCCTGACTTCAAGGCCGAAGCGATCTTCTTGAAGCCGTCCTGGTTATTTACTACCGCGCTATCGGTGGCATCGGGCTTGATCGTTGCAGCGACCTCTGCATCGATTGTCGCCGTTTCGCCGGGACGGACGGTCATTTCGCGACCATCGGCAAGCGTCAGGACGACCTTGGCACCATCGGCGGCGACGACGCTTTCGCCCTCGTGTATCGCGTCTCCAAGCTTGAGGCGGCGCATATTTCCTGCGCTATCCCGCGCAAATGCTTGACCTGAAAGAACGGAAACTTGGGCGACGACTTGGGCTTGAGCCATGATGAAACTCCAGACACTATTAGTAATGCTAAAAGTGTAAGTGCATCGATGCCCGTCCAGCTATTGAACCAAAGTACAGTATGGCGACTAAATGTGAGTTATTTCACGCTTTACAAAGCTTTTCCGGGGACTTTCAAGGAGAAATTTACCCAGTCAGAATATTTCAAATTTGGCAAAAATTTCCGGTTGACCGTGGAAGTCGAAGCGTCGGCTTTTGAAGGACTTGACGCCAAGCTCATCAGGCATATTGCCCTACAGGTTTACGCCGTTGATACGCAGTGATAGCTGCAGGCGGTCGCGCAAGGCAAGTTTCTCGAAAACTGCGGACAAATGCGCCTTGACCGTTCTTTCGGTAATCGAAAGCTGGTCGGCGATTTCCTTGTTGCTGGCGCCGCCGGCGACGAGCTTTGCCACTTGCGACTCGCGTTCGGAAAGCAGGGCCGACCAGGTGTCCACCCTGGCCTCGGGACGCACCTCGAGCGCCCTGGAGGTGCTGCCGACCAGTCTTTGCAGCAAGGACTGACCAATCCACAGCCCGCCATTTTCGACGACGAGCGCGACCTGACGCAGCACCTCCGGCGCCGCGTAGGTATTGCAACAGCCGGAGGCGCCCAGTGCGCAGGCTTCGGCAATGATGGCGTCGCCCGGCTCGTCGGCGAGGACGACGACGATCTGCGACGGCGCAATCGTCAATGCACCCAATATCGAGGCGAGACTTTCCTGCGGACGGCAACGGCACCAGATAACGTTCCAGTCCCCCTCGGCGGGTACTGGAACAGCGTCCCGATGCACCACTTGCGCCTCCGGGAAGGCCTCCAGCCACGATGGCAGCGCCTGGGCATCGCGGTCAACAAAACAATGAATCATCAACGCTCCGTCAAGGCCACACTCTTTGCCCGCAGGACCGGCTTGAGCATATAGGCAAGAACGCTCTTCTTGCCCGTCAAAACATCGACCTCGGCAATCATGCCGGGAATGATGGGCAGATTGGCATCGCCAAAACCAGGCTTGCTGGTACGGACCCGCACCGTGTAGAAGGCATTTCCCTTGTCGTCCATCACGGTGTCGGCGCCGATGTGCTCAAGCGTTCCGTCAAGGCCGCCATAGATTGAAAAGTCATAGGCGGTGAATTTGACGATCACCGGCTGCCCCGGCCGCAGAAAGGCAATATCCCGCGGCAATACGCGTGCTTCGAGCAACAGGGTATCTTCGAGGGGAACAATCTCGATCATGTCCTTGCCGGGCTGGATCACCCCCCCGACGGTATTGACCAGCAGACGCTTGACCGTGCCCTTGACGGGGGAACGAATTGACGACTGCTTGACGCGATCCGACAGTGCCACGCTTCCTTCGGCCAGGCTGTTGAGCTTGGACATGACTTCGGAAAGCTCCTTGCTGGCATCGTTGCGGAAGGTCAGTTCGACCTCCTCGATCTTGCGTTGCGCCTCATTGATCGATGACTGAACCCGGGATATCTGGGCAGAAGCCATGTCGCGTTCACCACGATACCGGGAGACGTCACGCTCCAGACGCAGCAGCTCGACCTCGGAAATCGCCCCTGAATTGATCAGCGGGCGCGTTACAGCAAGTTCTTTTGAAGTCAGCTCATAACCCTGTGAGGCCTGCGCCCGCTTCGCCTGGGCCTCGTTCAGTTCCTGCTGGCGTTGATTGAGCTGCTGGCGGGCAATTGAAACGGCCGCCGTCAACTCGTCGTTTCTGGCCTCGTAAAACTGGCGTTCCTGCGCGACGATGGAGGGGTCGGCCTTCATGACCTCCGCCGGCGGAACGAATGGCTTGCCTTCAGAAATGGCGCGCAGGCGCGCCGCTCTTGCCACCAACCCAAGGTACTGGGCCTGGTTTTCCTTGACCGAGGAAACGAAACGGGTTTCATCTATCTTGATCAGCAACTGCTCGGCCTGCACGACCTCGCCTTCGCGCACCAGTATCTCGGAAACAAGACCCCCATCGATACTCTGCAAAATCTGGACCTGCCGGGAAGGAATGACCTTGCCCTCGCCGCGTGTTACCTCATCCAGTTGTGCGACGGCAGCCCACATGACGAAGACGGCAAAGACAATCCCGATCGAACGTAACAGCACGCGCGCCCGGAGAGGTTCCTGACGCAGCATGGCCAGATCGGCATCGCTGGCGAAATCGACAACCTCGGTTTCTTCCCGGCTCGGCAGACGCCCGAGGATGCGCTCGACGTAGGGCGCCGCTTTCTCGGCCACTCTTTCCAGCCAGGCATGCGTCGCCGCCATGATCGCTTTCAGGCGCCTCATGACGCCCTCCCGATCCGGCCGCTCTGCAGCGCCTGAATGACCTGATCACGCGGGCCGTCGGCAACGATACGGCCATCATCGACAACCAGAACCCGCGTCGCCAGATCGAGCAAGCTGTTGCGATGCGTAACGATGAGGACCGTTTTGTGCGCCGCCATGACCTTCAGGCGCTCCTTGAACTGCTGCTCCGAGGAAAAGTCCATCGCGCTGGTTGGCTCATCAAGCAAGAGGATAGGCGGATCCATGAGGAAGGCCCGGGCAATTGCTACGCCTTGCCGCTGACCGCCCGAAAGGGAATCACCCCGCTCGCCGATCATCATGTCAAAACCATCCGGATGGCGATTGACGAACTCGGTCAAACCACCCGCTTCGGCGGCCGCCACGATGGTGGCATCGTCGGCATAGGGGGCACCGATCGCGATGTTGTCGCGCAGGGTTCCGTAGAACAAGGTGACATCCTGCGCGACGTAACCGATATTGCGCCGCAGGTCAGCCGGATCAAGTTGGCGCAGGTCGACGCCATCGATACTGACCGCGCCTCCGGTCGGCTGATAGAGACCGAGCAACAGTTTCTGCAGGGTCGTCTTGCCTGAGCCGATGCGACCGATCACGACCACCTTTTCGCCTTCGTTGATCTTGCAGCTCAAACCCTTCAAGGCGGCGATCTGGCAATTCGGATAGCTGAACTGGACATCGCGGAATTCGATATTTCCCTTCAGTTCCGGGCGATGCACAAAGTTGGCATCCGTCGGGCGCTCAACCGGGTTGTGCATGATTTGCTCAAGCGAGCTCAATGCCACCTTGGCATTGTGATATTGCATCAGCAAGCCGACCATTTGCCCCAATGGCGCGACCGCCCGCGAGGTCAGCATTGTGCAGGCAATCAGGCCGCCCATGCTGAGTTGCCCGTCACCAATCAGATAGACGCCGGCGATGACGACCACGACATTGACGATCTGCTGGATTTCCATTGCCCCATTGGTTGCGGCGGCAGACAGAAAACGCATCTGATTATTGATCCCGGCGACGTAGGAAACCGTCTTTTCCCACTTGGCCTGCATCAGTCCTTCGGCGCCTTGCGTCTTGATGGTTTCCAGCGCGGTCAGGCTTTCGATCAAGGTCGCGTTGCGCAAGGCTCCCGCCCGATAGGTCGACTCCGAGAGCGCGTGCATCTTGTGCTGCAGCACGTAGGCATAGATCACCACGAACACGATGGCCAGCAACACCGGAATGATCAGTTGCCAGGCAATCAGGGCGATTACCAGAACGAAAAGCAGGGCAAACGGCAGGTCGATGAACGCCGTGACCGAGGCCGACGTAATGAAATCGCGCACCGACTCGAAGGAGCGCAGATTCGAGGCAAAAGCCCCAACCGCCACTGGCCTGGCCTCCATGCGTACACCGAGTACGCGTTCCATGATAGCGGCGGATAGCTTCATGTCGATACGCGCCCCGGCCAGATCGATGAAGTAACCGCGCAAGGAGCGCAGAACCATGTCGACGCCAATGATCAGCACGACACCCAAGGCCAGCACCCACAGGGTCTCCATCGCCCGGTTGGGAACGACGCGATCATAGACATTCATTGTGAACAGCGGCATGGCCAGGGCCATCACGTTGATCAGCAGCGCTGCGCCGAGAACATCGCGGTAAATCGGCATCTGCTCGGCCAAAGCGCCCCAGAACCAGTGGCGGAGCTTGACATCACCAACCTGCGGGGTGCGACTGTCAAAGCGAAAATGCGGTCGGGCAAAAATCGCAATTCCGGCATAGCGAAGGAGCAAGTCCTCTCGCGTCATCTGGAGCGATCCCTGGCCCGTTTCCGGGAACAGCAAGCGGGCAGTCTGGCCAGACTCATCCCAACCCATCAGGACACAGGCCTCATCCCCGTTCAGCAGGAGAACCGCAGGCAGAAGCACGTCGTCAATACGATCCAGAGAACGCTTGACCACCTTGGCCGACAATCCAGCACGACTGGCGGCGCGGCCGAACAACGATGGCGTCAGCGAGCCTTTTTCCAGGGGCAGCCCGGCAACCAGTGCCGCTCGCGTACTCGGACGTCCGTAAATGCGCGTCAGCTCGACCAGGCAGTCGAGCAAAGGGTCATGGTGCAGGAGATCTTCCCGCACACCGGAATTGCCGATACCGGCGGAACCACCTGCCACTTCGCTCATGCCACTCCCTGATCTTTTGGCGATTCTAACTTGGCTTGAAAACTGCAACTCAAAGAAATGTAAAAAGGCGGCCGAGGCCGCCTTCTTCAGAACTGCCGCCTCAATCAGGCGATCAGCGGCACAATCAGCAAAGCAACCAGGTTGATGATCTTGATCAACGGATTAACAGCAGGCCCGGCGGTATCTTTATAGGGATCGCCAACGGTATCGCCCGTCACGGCTGCCTTGTGTGCGTCCGAACCCTTGCCGCCGAAGTGACCGTCTTCGATGTACTTCTTGGCGTTATCCCAGGCGCCGCCGCCGGTCGTCATCGAAATGGCGACAAACAGACCGGTCACGATGGTCCCGACCAACAGACCGCCGAGAGCGACCGGACCAAGGACCAGACCAACCACGATAGGCACGGCGACCGGCAGGATAGACGGAATCATCATTTCCTTGATCGCCGCCACAGTCAGCATATCCACGGCCCGTGAATAGTCCGGCTTGGCTGTTCCTTCCATGATCCCCGGAATTTCCTTGAACTGGCGACGGACCTCGACAACAACGGCGCCGGCCGAACGGCCCACCGCTTCCATGGCCATGGCGCCGAACAGGAAGGGAATCAGGCCGCCGATGAAGAGGCCGATGATGACCAGATGGTTCGACAGATCAAAGGTAAAGACCTTGCCCGAAACCGCCTCCAGACCATGGGTATAGTCGGCGAAGAGCACCAGTGCGGCCAGACCGGCGGAACCGATGGCATAGCCCTTGGTCACGGCCTTGGTCGTGTTGCCGACGGCATCGAGCGGATCGGTCACGTTGCGCACTTCCTTCGGCAACTCAGCCATTTCGGCAATACCACCGGCGTTGTCGGTGATCGGACCGTAGGCATCAAGCGCCACGACGATACCGGCCATCGACAGCATCGACGTGGCCGCAATAGCGATGCCGAACAGGCCGCCCATGGCGAAGGCCGCATAGATTGCGGCACAGACCGAGAGCACCGGCCAGGCAGTCGACTTCATCGAAACACCGATACCGGCGATGATGTTGGTCGCGTGGCCAGTCTGGCAAGCGGCAGCAACGTGCTTGACCGGCGCGTAATCGGTGCCGGTGTAGTACTCGGTAATCCAGACCAGCGCGGCAGTCAGCATGAGGCCGACGACCGAGCAGCCAAACATCGTCATCGTATTGATCACTGAACCGTCGGCCAGCGTCGCGCCGTCCCCGATCAACCACGCGGTGACCGGATAGTAGAAGATCAGCGCCAGCACCCCGGCGACGATCAGGCCGCGATACAAGGCCGCCATGATCTTGCCGCCTTCGGTCGCCTTGACGAAATAGCAGCCGATGATCGAGGCAATGATCGAGACGGAACCAAGCGCCAGCGGATAGAGGATCAGGGCATCAGACGACTTGAGCATCAGCGCGCCGAGCACCATCGTCGCGACCACGGTGACAACGTAGGTTTCGAACAGGTCGGCGGCCATGCCGGCGCAGTCGCCGACGTTGTCGCCGACGTTGTCGGCGATCACCGCCGGGTTGCGCGGATCGTCTTCCGGGATACCGGCCTCGACCTTGCCGACGAGGTCTGCGCCGACGTCGGCGCCCTTGGTGAAGATGCCGCCGCCGAGACGGGCGAAGATGGAAATCAGCGAGGAGCCGAAAGCCAGACCGATCAGCGCGTGCAGCGCGACGTCCTGAGGCAGGCCGAAAGCCAGCATCCCGCCGTAGTAACCGGCGACGCCTAACAGGCCGAGGCCGACCACCAGCATGCCGGTGATGGCGCCGCCCTTGAAGGCGACATCGAGTGCCGGCGCAATGCCGCCGCAGGCGGCTTCAGCAGTCCGCACGTTGGCGCGGACGGAAACGTTCATGCCGATGAAGCCGGTGGCACCGGAGAGCACGGCACCGATGACGAAACCGATGGCGGTGGCCATGCCGAGGAAGATTGCGATGAGAATTGCCATGACCACGCCAACCATGGCGATGGTCCTGTACTGTCGGTTCAGATACGCGGCCGCCCCTTCCTGGATGGCCTTGGCAATTTCCTGCATGCGTTCGTTGCCAGCCGGCAACGCGAGAATCTGGCGACTGGAAATCCAGCCGTACAGCACTGCAATTACGGCGCAAGCCAGCGCCAATAGCAACTCTGTAGACATTTACTCTCCCCCAAGGTTAATGAAACTACACTTCAAAAGCTCCCAGTTTTCTTGTTACGGCAACATTTTTCAGACGCACATAATCCGGCAGGCCATTGCGATACGGCGGCGGCTCCTCGCCTTCGATGAGCGGCTGCAGATAGGCCCGACAGGCGTCCGTGATGTGAAAACCATCGGGCGTGATGAACTCGACTGGCATCTTGCGCTCGACATTGGCAATTTCAGCCAGCGGCGCATTGCCGATTTCCCAACGATAAGGCGCATCAGCCAGGCGCTCGATCGTCGCCATCACGGCGTTTTTCCCCTGCAAAGCCAGGTCGACCGCAGCAACGCCCAGAGCATGTGCCTGTTCGAGATCGGTGCGCGAGGCCAGGTGACGGGCCGAGCGCTGCAGGTAGTCGGCCAGGGCCCAGTGATACTTGTAGCCCAGTTTGTCCTTGATCAACTGGGCGACCATCTGGCCGACGCCGCCCAACTGGGAATGCCCGAAGGCATCCTTGGTACCGGATTCGGCGATAAGCTTGCCGGCAGCGTCGGACAAGCCCTCGGAAACAGCCACAGTGCAATAACCGTAGAGCTTCACGCACTCGTCGACACGCGCCAGGAAACGCTCCGGATCGAACGGCACTTCGGGGAAGAGCAGGATGTGCGGCGGTTCACCAACATTTTCCGAGGCCAGTCCGCAGGCAGCGGTAATCCAGCCGGCGTGACGGCCCATGACTTCGAGCACGAAGATCTTGGTCGAGGTCCGCGCCATCGAGGCGACGTCGTAGCCCGCCTCGCGGATCGAGGTCGCGACATACTTGGCAACCGAACCGAAGCCGGGGCAGCAATCGGTATGCGGCAGATCATTGTCGACCGTTTTCGGCACGCCGACGCAAACCACCGGATAGCCCATCTTTTCGGCGATCTGCGAAACCTTCCAGGCGGTATCCATGGAATCGTTGCCGCCGTTGTAGAAGAAATAGCCGATGTCGTGCGCCTTGAAGATTTCAATCAGGCGTTCGTACTGGGCGCGATGCTGCTCCAGGCTTTTGAGCTTGTAGCGGCAGGAGCCGAAAGCGCCGCCCGGTGTATGACGCAGGCGGGCAATCGTTTCATCGGATTCGAGACTGGTATCGATGAGGTCTTCGGTCAGGGCGCCGATGATGCCGTCGCGCCCTGCCAAGACTTTCCCGATCTTGTCGGGGTGCCGGCGTGCTGCCTGGATCAGGCCGCAGGCCGTGGCATTGATGACGGCGGTAACGCCCCCTGACTGTGCGTAGAAGGCGTTTTTCACCGTCGTCCTTCTTATTTCAGAGCGTCGAAAACGCTCTTGGTGATGCCGTCGACACTGCCGACGCCGGCCACCTTGCGTACCTTCGGGGCCTTGGCATCGCCTTCGGCGGCCCACTTGCCGTAGAAATCGACCAGCGGCTTGGTTTGCGCATGGTAGATTTCCAGACGCTTCTTGACGGTTTCTTCCTTGTCGTCGTCACGCTGGACGAGCGGCTCGCCGGTGACGTCGTCGATGCCTTCGACCTTCGGCGGGTTGAAAACGACGTGATAGGTGCGGCCCGAAGCGAGGTGGGCACGGCGGCCAGCCATGCGGGTGACGATATCGCTGTCCGGCACGTCGATTTCGAGTACGAACTCGATCGGCACGCCGGCGTCCTTCATGGCCTGAGCCTGGGGAATGGTGCGCGGAAAGCCGTCGAACAGGTAACCGTTCTTGCAGTCGTCCTGGGTCAGTCTATCCTTGACCATGCCGATGATGACGGCATCCGGCACCAGGCCACCTGCATCCATGTGCTTCTTGGCTTCGAGGCCGAGGGCGGTACCCGCCTTGACCTGGGCACGCAGCATGTCACCGGTCGAAATCTGGGGAATGCCGAACTGCTTGGAGATGAAAGTTGCTTGCGTTCCCTTGCCAGCGCCAGGTGCGCCCAACAGAATCAATTTCATGAATAAGTCCCTCGGGTTTGTCTAAAAAATTCTTGTTATCGGCTTCAGTAGTGGCCGTTCTCTAGAGGCGGAAAATTACTCGCTATTTCCGGGCCGGTCAAACAGTTTGCGCATCCGCTCGGCATCTTCGGGCGTATCGACGCCGGGCGCCGGCGCTGCGTCGATCAGTGTCACGCTGATGCGGTAGCCATGCCACAGGGCGCGCAATTGTTCGAGCGATTCGAAATGCTCGGTGGGTGCTACGGTCAACCCGGAAAAAGCCTTCAAAAACGAAGCGCGGTAGGCGTACAAGCCGACGTGACGATAGGCCGGAAAGTTGGTTGGCAGGGTTTCGCCACCCGTTTCTTTGGCGAAGTGATCACGGGCATAGGGAATCGGCGCACGCGAGAAATACGCCGCGTCGCCATCGGCCCGGCAAACCACCTTGACGACGTTCGGATTGAAGAAATCGGCCGGATCGGTGATCGGGTGGGCGACGGTGGCAATGTCGGCGCCGCTGGCTGCCAGTTGGCGGGCCGTCTGCAGGATGACTTCGGGCTCGATCAGCGGTTCGTCGCCCTGGACATTGACGATGATGGTGTCGCCGCCCCAGCCGCGCTGTTCGACGACTTCGGCCAGACGGTCGGTGCCGGTCGGATGGTCGCTGCGCGTCATGAGCGCGGCGACTTCGTGCGCTTCGGCGGCGGCCCAGACGTCCGGATGATCGGTCGCCACCCAGATTTCCTCGGCGCCCGACAGCCGCGCCCGCTCGGCCACCCGAACGACCATCGGCCTGCCGCCGAGATCGAGCAGCGGCTTGGCCGGCAAGCGGGTCGACGCGTAGCGCGCCGGGATGACGACCTTGAAGGCGAGGCCGGACATTACTGCCCGTCCGCGTTGAGCTGGCGCGCTTCGTCCTCGAGCATGATCGGGATGTCGTCGCGGATCGGGAAGGCCAGTTTGCAGGGTTTGCAGACCAGCTCCTTTTCAGCCTTGCGGTGTTCGAGATTGCCCTTGCAAATCGGGCAGACGAGAATATCAAGCAGCCTGGCGTCCACGAAGTTTCTCCAAAATCAGTTCAATAAGGGCCGGCGAAAGCTCGGCCTCGACGGGCAGAACCCAGGTTTCACCCGCCGTCAGTCCGGCGCATTTTACTGCATCCTTCTCCGTCATCAGCAGGACGCCATCCCGGGCGAAAGCCAGATCGGCGACTGAGTAGCGATGATGGTCGGGAAACGGGTGATTTTCGCAGCGCAGGCCGAGCGATTCCAGGGTTTTGAAAAAGCGATCGGGGTTGCCGATGCCGGCCAGCGCATGCAGCGGGCCGCGCCCGCGCAGGCTGTCGGCCGAACAGGTTTGCTGCGGATCGTCCAGCCGATAGAAGTTGCCTGGCTGCAAAGTCATGTCGAAAGTCGGCGCCGAGGCGGTGAACCGGAATTTCAAATTATTGCCAATAATCGCGTCCACCGTAGCAAGTCGCTCCAGCGGTTCGCGCAGCGGCCCGACCGGCAGGCGCCAGCCGTTACCAGCGCCGCGCCCGTCGAAAACGACCAGTTCGACGTCGCGGGCCAAGGCATGGTGCTGCAAGCCGTCGTCGCAAAGCAGGACATTGACGTCCGGGTGAGCCGCGAGCAAGGCAGCCCCGGCTGCTGCGCGCTGGCGTCCGACGCAGACCGGAACCCCGCTGCGCCGGGCGAGAAGCAAAGGTTCGTCGCCCACCTCTTCAGGCAAAGAATCGGTGCGCACCGAGACAACGCCGTCACCGCTGCGTCCGTAACCCCGGCTGACAATCCCCGGCCGCCAGCCACGCGCCTTGAGTTGCTGGGCCAGCCAGAGGGTCAGCGGCGTTTTGCCGGCACCGCCGACGATCAGGTTGCCGACCACGATGACCGGCACGGGCAGCCGTACCGACTTGGCCAGCCGACGATTCAGTGCGCTCAACCAGCTATAGAGCCAGGCCAGCGGCAGCAAAAGCCACAACGCCGGCGTCAGCCGGCGTTGCTCGAACCACTGTCGCTGTAACCAGCGCGCCAGCATCAGCGATTCTGGGTGGCGAAGGAAATGTGTGGATAACCGGCCGTCTGTGCCGCCTGCATGACATCGACGACGCTTTGGTGCGTCGCCTTGGCGTCGGCATTGATGACGATCAGCGGATCTTCGCGACTGCCCGCCGCCCGGCGCAAGCCGTCGGCGATGGACTTGACGTCAGTCGCGGCCAGCGGCGATTTGTTGATCAGCACCTGGCCAGTGGCCGTCACCGCCACATCGACCTCGTTGGGCTGCTCGGCCTGCTTGCTGGCATCGGCCGTCGGCAGGTTGATTTCCAGCCCGGAGAACTTGGCGTAGGTGGTGGTCAGCATCAGGAAGATGATGATGACCAGCAATACGTCGATCAACGGAATCAGGTTGATTTCCGGCTCTTCCCGGCTACGGCCGCGCTGGAAATTCATCGTTTACTTCCGGTCGCCGTGCATGTACTCGACGAGGCGGACGGCCTGCTGCTCCATCTCGACGACGAAGCCATCGGCCAGTGCGCGGAAATGACGCCAGGCGATCAGGCTGGGAATGGCGATGACCAGACCGAAGCCGGTGTTGTACAGCGCGATGGAAATACCGTGGGCCAGTTGCATCGGGTTGGTACCGCTCGGCGACTGCGCACCGAAAATCTCGATCATCCCGACCACGGTGCCGAACAGACCCATCAGCGGGCTGACCGAGGCGATGGTGCCGAGCGTCGTCAGGTAGCGGTTCAGCTCGTGGGCAACGGCTGAGCCGGCTTCCTCGATCGACTCCTTCATGATTTCGCGCGAGGCATTGACGTTGCGCAGGCCGGCGGACAGCACGCGGCCGAGCGGCGAATGGGCGTCAAGGTCTTCGAGCAGCTTGTCGTTGTTGGCGCCGCGCTTGAACTCGCCGACAGCGCGTTTGAGCAGGCCGGCCGGGACGACCTTGGCGCGGCGCAAGGCAACGACGCGCTCGATAATCAACGCCACTGAAATAACCGAAGCCAGGAGCAAGGGCCAAATGGGCCAGCCGGCCGCTTGAACGATAGCAAACACGTGTTTCATCCTTGGTGGAATATCAGCCCGCAATTCTGCCCTGCCCCCCGCTGTAGGGCAAGCGACGAAATGACGGGCTTGCCGCGGCTTATCCCCAAAAGCTGTGGATAAGTCTGTGAATGAAGTGTCATCAGTTGCGCTAACCCCCACTCAGCAAAGGATTTTTCATACTCTGCCAAAAAACAAGGCATGTAATTTACATCGTTAAAAATCAAATACTTAACAAAACAAAACCCTGTCAACGACTGACTGCAAAATAAAGCCACAGGTTACAATTGACAAATGCAAAATGCCATTCAACCTGTCGGTAACTCCGTTCTCAGCGTATCCAGCCTGAATAGACAGGTCAGGGACTGCCTCGAATCGGCCTTCCCGTTAACCTGGGTCAGCGGCGAAATCTCCAACCTGACCTACGCCGCCTCCGGCCACGTCTATTTCTCGCTCAAGGACGCCGGCGCCCAGGTGCGCTGCGTCATGTGGCGGAGCAAGGCGCAGATCCTTGGCTGGCGGCTGGAAAACGGCCAGAAGATCGAAGCCCGAGTGCTCGTTTCCTTCTACGAGCCGCGCGGCGAATTCCAGCTCAATGTCGAAGCCATCCGCCGGGCCGGCCAGGGCGACCTCTTCGAGCGCTTCCTGCAACTCAAGGCCAGACTTGAAAATGAGGGCATTTTTGCCGTTGACCGCAAGAAAGCGCTGCCCGGCTTCCCGCGCCGCCTGGCCATCGTCACCAGCCCGCAGGCTGCCGCCCTGCGCGACGTCCTGACCACGCTGCACCGGCGCGCCCCGCACATTGCCATCACGCTCTTCCCCACCCCCGTCCAGGGCGAAGGCGCCGGCGCCAAGATCGCCGAAGCCATCGCCCAGGCGGCCAACAGCGATTGCGATGCGATCATCCTGTGCCGTGGTGGCGGCAGTATCGAAGACCTCTGGGCCTTCAATGAAGAGAGCGTTGCGCGCGCCATCAACGCCTCGGCCATTCCGGTCATTTCCGGCGTCGGCCATGAAACCGACTTCACCATTGCCGACTTCGCCGCCGACCTGCGCGCCCCGACCCCGACCGCTGCCGCCGAACTGGCCAGCCCCGACCGCGACGCCCTGCTCGACCGCCTGACCCAGCTCGAAAACCACCTCGGTCGCCGCATGGACCGCCTGCTGTCCGATCAATTGCAACGCCTCGACTGGCTGGCCACCCGCCTCGTGCACCCGGCCGAACGCATCCGCCAGCGCCAGCGCGAAACCGACATGCTCGGCAACCGCCTGCACCACGCCCTGCGCCGGCAAACCGAGCACTGCGCCGTCCGCCTGCAGTCGCTCGGCCTGCGCCATACCAGCGCCCGGCCGCGCCCGGAAAAGCTGGCCGAAGTCATCGCCCACCTGCAATATCGTCTGTCCCGGCAGACCCAGTGGGCAATTTCTCAATATTCCGGGAAACTAAATTCGCTCGGCAACAGTCTGACCCAGCTTGACCCCCACGCCGTCCTGTCGCGAGGCTATACACTTGCCATGGATGCCGACGGCCGGGCCATCCGCGACGCCGCCCGACTCAGCCCCGGCGACCTGCTCAAACTGCGCTTCGCCAGCGGTTCGGCCGAAGCCACGGTAAATCAGGTTGTCGCCAGCCCGGAAGCTGACTAGAATTTTCGATTTACCCCTCATCAAACCCCAACGGAGAAAATAAAATGGAACATCAACTGCCCGCCCTGCCTTTTGCCAAAGACGCCCTCGCCCCGCACATGTCGGCCGAGACCTTTGACTACCACTACAGCAAGCACCATCAGGCCTATGTCACCAACCTCAACAACCTGATCAAGGGCACCGAGTACGAAAACCTCGACCTCGAAGCCATCGTCAAGAAGGCCCCGGCCGGCGGCATCTACAACAACGCAGCCCAGGTCTGGAACCACACCTTCTTCTGGAACTGTCTGACCCCGAACGGCGGCGGCGCACCCAAGGGCGCCCTGGCTGCTGCCATCGACGCCAAGTGGGGCTCGCTCGACGCCTTCAAGACCGCCTTCCAGACATCCGCCGTCGGCAACTTCGGTTCCGGCTGGACCTGGCTGGTCAAGAAGGCCGACGGCTCCGTCGACATCGTCAACATGGGCGCCGCCGGTACCCCGCTGACCACCGGCGACAAAGCCCTGCTCTGCGTCGACGTCTGGGAACACGCCTACTACATCGACTACCGCAACATGCGCCCGAAATTCGTCGAAACCTACCTGGCCTCGATGGTTAACTGGTCGTTCGCCGAAGCCAACTTCGCCTGATTCGATCGCCCTTTCGGGACGGCAAGGCCGAATCCCGGAGCATCAAAAAAGGAGCCGGTTGGCTCCTTTTTTGATCTGCAGGGTTCGGGCCTTGCGGGCAACTATTCGGCCGGTCATACAGCCTCCGTCGAATGCATGTCGGCTCGCCAGCAGTCAACTGACACTGGCACCCCCGACACGATGCGCAGCGCCGCCCGGAGCGTACGATTGAACTTGCCCGCGCCACAACTCTCTATGCAATAAGGGAGTGGTATCGGCTGGCGAGTCGCTGGCGTGGAAGCAGGAGGTTTCATGAGCGAGCTGTTCGACAATCCGCTGGGAACCGATGGTTTCGAGTTCGTCGAATTCGTCAGCCCGGCCGCCGACAGCCTAGCCGAACTTTTCGCGAGGCTCGGCTTTGTCGAGGCCGGGCGCCACCGGCACAAGGACGTCAGCCACTACCGTCAGGGCGACATCAATTTCATCCTGAACCGCGAGCCGGGTGGGCAGGCGGAAAGTTTTGCTTCCCGCCATGGGCCTTCGGCCAACGCCATGGCCTTCCGCGTCCGGGACGCCGCCCTCGCCTATAGTGAAGCCTTGCGGCGCGGCGCCACACCTGCCGAGCAGCCGGTCGGCGCGATGGAACTGAAGATTCCCGCGATCCAGGGGATTGACGGCCTGGTCATCTATCTGGTCGATCGCTACGGCGCGCGGACCATCTACGATGTCGATTTCGAACCGCTGGCGCAGCGCGGCGACGCGAGTGGCGGCGTCGGCCTCACCTATATCGACCACCTGACGCACAACCTGCAGCGCGGCCATATGGATCACTGGGCAGCCTTCTACGAGCGGGTTTTCAACTTCCGGCAAATCCGCTATTTCGACATCGAGGGCAAGCTGACCGGCCTGATCAGCCGCGCCATGACCAGCCCCTGCGGCAAGATCCGCATTCCGCTCAACGAAAGCCGCGATGACAGATCGCAGATCGAGGAATTCATTGCCCGCTATCGCGGTGAGGGAATCCAGCACATCGCCCTCGGCAGCGACGACATCTACGCCACCGTCGAAGCGCTGCGCGCCCGCGGCATCGCCTTCCAGGAAACGCCGGACACTTATTACGAGGCGCTCGCCCGGCGCCTGCCCGAGCATGGCGAAGACCTGCAGCGGCTGCGTGCCGACGGCATCCTGCTTGACGGCGCGCCGAGCGAGGGCCAGGGGCTGCTGCTGCAGATCTTCACGCACGATGAGATCGGCCCGATCTTCTTCGAAATCATTCAGCGCAAGGGCAACGACGGTTTCGGCGAGGGCAATTTCCGCGCCCTGTTCGAGTCGATCGAACTCGACCAGATCCGGCGCGGCGTCCTGCAGGAAAAGCAGCCATGAAGCGCCACTGGATTTCCTTCCCGCACAGCGCCGGCAGCGCGTCGCGCCAGGCCCACGCCGACCTGCCGCCCGGCACCTACGAGCGTGAGATCGGCCGCGAGGGCTTTTTCGGTCCCGCTACCCACATGCACCATACCCACCCGCCGACCGGCTGGAGCAGTTTCGAAGGCCCTTTACGTCCGCGCGCCTTCAACCTAGCCGGCCTTGAGGCGGCTGGCACTAGCCCCTGGAACGCGCCGCCGGTGCTGGTCAACGCGCAGGTCAAAATCCGTTTCTGGCGGCTCGATCACGCCATGCCGGCGCTGGCCCGCAACGCCGACGGCGACGATCTGCTGTTTGTGCACGCCGGCAGCGGCGAGCTGTATTGCGACTACGGCCACCTGAGCTATCGCAGCGGCGACTACCTGCTGCTGCCGCGCGGCACGATGTGGCGGCTCGAACCGGCGGCGCCCTGCGCCTTCCTGCTGATCGAGGCCAGCGCCGGCGCCTACAGTCTGCCGGACAAGGGCATCGTCGGCGCGCACGCCATTTTCGACCCGGCCATGCTCGACGTGCCGGCCCTCGACGACGCTTTCCGCGCCCAGCAGGGCGAAGTGCCCTGGCGCGTCGACATCAAGCGCGCCGGCGCCGTTTCGGTCGCCACTTTTCCCTACAATCCCCTCGACGCGGTCGGCTGGCACGGCGACCTGGCGCCGGTCCGCCTCAATATCGGCGACATCCGCCCGCTGATGAGCCCGCGCTACCACCTGCCGCCTTCGGCGCACGCCACTTTCGTCGCCGAACGCTTCGTCGTCTGCAGCTTCGTGCCGCGCCCGTTCGAAAGCGATCCGCAGGCGCTCAAGGTGCCGTTTTTCCACAGCAACGACGACTACGACGAGGTGATTTTCTACCATGCCGGCAACTTCTTCAGCCGCGACAACATCGCCCCGGGCATGCTCACCTTCCACCCCAGCGGCTTCACCCACGGCCCGCACCCGAAGGCGCTACAGAACGCCTTCGCACCAAAAACGGCGGGCACCGACGAATACGCAGTGATGATCGATGCGCGCGACCCGCTCGAAGTCGCCCCAGCCGCACTGCCGGTCGAGTGGGCGCAGTATGTCGATAGCTGGCAGGTAGCCAAATGAAACTGGCCTCCCTCAAAGGCGGGCGTGACGGACGCCTCCATGTGGTGTCGCGCGACCTGCGGCGCTGCGTCGCAGCCAGCGCCGTGGCACCGACCCTGCAGCGGGCGCTCGACGAGTGGGATCTTTGCGCGCCGCAGCTGCGGGAACTGGCCGCGGCGCTCGAAGGCGGCCCACTCCCCGGCGAGCTCCCCTTCGACCCCGGCCACTGCGCCGCGCCCTTGCCGCGCGCCTACCAGTGGGCCGACGGTTCGGCCTACGTCAGCCACGTCGAACTGGTGCGCAAGGCCCGCGGTGCCGAAATGCCTGAGAGCTTCTGGCACGAGCCGCTGCTTTACCAGGGCGGCTCGGATACGCTGCTCGGGCCCTGCGAGCCGATTACTGCGGTCGACGAGGCCTGGGGCATCGATTTCGAGGCCGAAATTGCGGTGATCACCGACGATGTGCCGCTGGGCATCGCCACGGCACTGGCGGGCAGCCACATTAAACTCCTGATGCTGGCCAACGACGTGTCGCTGCGCAACCTGATCCCGGCCGAGCTGGCCAAGGGCTTCGGTTTTTTCCAGTCGAAGCCGCCGACCGCCTTCTCGCCGGTCGCCGTGACGCCGGACGAACTGGGCGATGCCTGGGATGGCGCCCGGCTGCACCGGCCGCTGCACAGCCACCTGAACGACGAGTTGTTCGGCCGGCCGGACGCCGGCACCGACATGACTTTCGGCTTTCCCGAGCTGATCGCGCACGCCGCGCGCACCCGCCCGCTGGGGGCGGGCAGCATCATCGGATCGGGCACCGTTTCCAACCGCGAGCGGATGCGGGGTTCGTCGTGCATCGCCGAACGCCGCATGCTGGAACTGCTCGCCGGGGCCGCCGCGCAGACGCCCTACCTGCGCGGCGGCGACCGGGTCCGTATCGAGATGCTCGGCGCCGACGGCGCCTCGATCTTCGGCGCCATCGAGCAAACCGTAGCGCCGCCGCGATGAAGCTCTACAGCTACTGGCGCTCGTCGGCGTCGTATCGCGTGCGCATCGCGCTGAACCTCAAGGGCCTGGCCTACGAAACGCTGGGCGTCGATCTGCGCCCGCCAGCCAGCGCCCAGCACAGCCCCGCCTACGCGGCGCTCAATCCACAGCAGATGGTGCCCACGCTGATCGACGGCGAGACGGTGATCGGCCAGTCGCTGGCCATCGTGGAATACCTCGACGAACGTTACCCGCTGCCGCCCCTGCTACCGCCCGGTGCCAGAGAGCGCGCCCGCGCCCGGCAGATTGCGCAGGCGATCAATGCCGACCTTCATCCGCTCAACAATCTGCGTGTCCTGCGCTATCTGGAAAACGAACTCGGCGCCGACCCGGCGGCGCGTCGGGCGTGGTATCACCACTGGCTGAAACTCGGACTCGACGCCTGCGAACGCCTGATCGATGAACGCGGGCCGTATGCGCTAGGGGAGAGGGTCGGCCTGGCCGACCTGTGCATCGTGCCGCAACTCTACAACGCCCGGCGCTACGCTTTCGCCCTCGATGCCTATCCGCGGCTGTGCCGAATCGACGCGGCCTGCGCCGATCTCGAGGCTTTCGCGGCCAGTCGGCCCGAATTGCAGCCCGACGCACCGCCGGCAACCGTCGGCGCAGCATAGACGCGATCACCAGTGACCAGGCTATTGGCTTCGACGTCCGGCAGCGAAGCGAGGCTTTGATAGAGCGGGCGAAAGTCCCGCGCCATGGCGTTGAACAGCGCGTCGAAATCCGGCAGCACGAAATAGGTTTTCTGAAAGTCGTCGATCATGTAGCGGGTCCGCATCACCCGCTCCAGGTCGAACCAGACGCGATGGGGCAGCGGACTCTCCAGTGAATAATGCGTCTCGGTCTTCGACGACAGCATGCCGGCGCCGTAAGCCTTGAGCCCGCCCGGCGTATCGATCAGGCCGAACTCGACCATGTACCAGTAGAGCCGGGCGAGGCGCGGCAGGGCATCCGCCTCTATGGCTTCGCGCCCCTTGGCGCCGTAAGCCGCAAGGTAATCGGCAAACACTGGATGGAGCAGTAACGGCACATGACCGAAGAAATCGTGGAAGAGGTCAGGCTCGACCAGATAATCCATTTCCTCCGGCTTGCGCAACCAGACGCTGACCGGGAAACGCCGGGCCGCCAGATGCGCGAAGAAGGCATCGTCGGGAATGAAGCCCGGCACGGCGACCAGCCGCCAGCCCGTACGCCGCTCGATGAAATCGCTGACGCGCGAAAGCTCGGGAATCCCGGCACTGCCGCCCAAGGCGTCGACGCCCAAGATGAACTCGGCGCAGGCATAAGAGCGGACCATCGCGCTCTGGCGCGCCATCAATTGGCCCCATAACGCATGGTCGGTCGCACTGTAGCCGGCCATGTCCTGATCCACCGTAAAATCAGCCCGCGCCCGGGAATAGTCGCCGCGCAAACCGCTGTTCGATTTGGCACCCAGCATCGCTGACTCTCCTTCTCAACAGCCCTTCTCCTTAATTGAGATCGTGGATTCCTGCGATCGTTCCGCGCCGCTTCGACGCCAGATTCCTGAGATCCGGCGGTACGCGGCGACGGCCCGGGCCATAGTTGCTGACGATCGCGCGGGCGCGCAACCCAAATGAGCGCCAATTGTCCAAGAAACTGTGCAGTCTTCAAGATTTGAGCCATGTGCTTCATCTATCGGAGAACCAAAATGCTCAACAAAAACACGATTTGTCTCTGGTTCAACGGCACCGCAGAAGAAGCCGCGCAGTTCTACGCCGAGACGTTTCCGGACAGCGCGGTCGGAACGATCCTTCACTCGCCCGGCGACTATCCCGACGGCAAGGAGGGCGACGCCCTGGTGGTCGAGTTCACCGTGATGGGCATCCCTTGTATTGGCCTGAACGGCGGACCGGCGTTCGCGCACAGCGAGGCTTTCTCCTTCCAGGTTGCGACCGACGACCAGGCCGAAACCGACCGCTTGTGGAATGCGATTGTCAGAAATGGCGGCCAGGCAAGCGAATGCGGCTGGTGCAAGGACAAGTGGGGCCTGTCGTGGCAGATCACGCCACGCGCCCTTATTGCCGCGATCGCCGATCCTGACCGCGCGGCGGCCAAGCGCGCTTTCGAGGCGATGATGCAGATGGGAAAAATCGACATCGCTGCGATCGAAACAGCCCGGCGCGGTTGACGCTCATTGATCGCCATTTTCTGCTGGCCGGAGACCTACTCGTTGCCGACGTAGGCGGCTCTGGTCTCCAATGTCCGTTCAGGCAGAAGATCAGCCTCATGCCAGCGGCAACAGGCGGTTGGTCGGCATAACTGCCGTTGCCCTGTTGCGCTGAATCGGGCAGCATACCTGCCGCTCAGCCTTGAGAGGCCGCGAACGGCAGCTTTCCTATCCAGCCAATGCGAACTCCCGACCTGCTGCGGACGGTCAGGTCAACCGGCAGCGGACGTTGGCCTTGCACTTAACGGGTGCCGAAGCGCGAGGGAGCCATCCGGTCATTCTTGTGCTTGACCCAGCCCTGACTCGCAACCCTAACTGGATGAAGCCGCCACCTTGCCCCGCGCCATGTGCAGTTTTTTGTAGCTATCGATCAGGCGCTGGTGCCGATCGAGCCCTTCGAGTTTCATGCTGGTTGGCGTCAAGCCGAAGAAGCGCACGCTGCCGTCCACCGAGCCCAGCACCGCATCCATGCGCGGGTTGCCAAACATCCGGCGGAAATTGACCTCGTAATCGTCCAGTTCCAGCTCGTCGTCCAGCAGCACCTCAAGCACCACATTCAAGGCCTGATAGAACAAGCCGCGCTCGACGGTGTTCTCGTTGTATTGCAGGTAGGTTCCCACCAACTCGTGCGCCGCTTCGAATTGCTGCAAGGCGAGATTGATCAGCAGCTTCAACTCGAGAATCGTCAGCTGGCCCCAGGCCGTGTTCTCGTCAAATTCGACGCCGATCAAGGTGATGATGTCGGTGTAATCGTCGAGCTCACTGTCTTCCAGACGTTCGAGCAGTGCTTCAAGGCCGGCGTCGTCGAGACTGTGCAGATTCAGGATGTCGGCGCGGAACGCCAGCGCCTTGTTGGTGTTGTCCCAGATCAGTTCTTCCAGCGGATAGATTTCCGAATACCCCGGCACCAGGATGCGGCAGGCCGTTGCGCCGAGTTGGTCATAGACCGCCATGTACGCTTCCTTGCCCATGTCTTCGAGAATGCCGAACAAGGCGGCGGCTTCGTCGGCATTGGAGTTTTCACCCTGGCCGGAAAAGTCCCACTCGACAAAATCGAAATCGGCCTTGGCGCTGAAAAAGCGCCACGACACCACGCCGCTGGAATCGATAAAGTGTTCAACGAAGTTGTTCGGCTCGGTGACGGCGTTGCTTTCGAAGGTCGGCCGAGGCAAATCGTTCAGGCCTTCAAAACTGCGCCCCTGCAGCAACTCGGTAAGACTGCGCTCGAGCGCCACCTCCAGGCTTGGGTGCGCGCCGAACGACGCAAACACACCGCCGGTACGCGGGTTCATCAAGGTCACGCACATCACCGGAAACTCGCCGCCCAGCGACGCATCCTTGACCAGCACCGGAAAGCCCTGCTTTTCCAGCTCCTCGATGCCGGCCAGAATGCCCGGATATTTCGCCAGCACGTCGGGCGGCACATCGGGCAGGGCGATTTCACCTTCCAGGATTTCGCGTTTGACCGCCCGCTCGAAGATTTCCGACAGGCATTGCACCTGGGCTTCGACTAAGGTATTACCCGCACTCATGCCATTGCTGAGGAACAGGTTGTCGATCAGGTTGGTCGGGAAATAGACCACTTCGCCGTCCGACTGGCGGACATAGGGCAGGGTGCAGATGCCGCGCTCGGTATTGCCGGAGTTGGTGTCGTGGAGATGCGAGCCGCGCAACTCGCCATCGGGGTTGTAAATCTGCCGGCAGTATTCGTCGAGAATCCCGGCCGGCAGCGCATCCTTGCGGCCCGGCTTGAACCAGCGCTCATTCGGGTAATGCACGAAGGCCGCGTTGGCGATGTCTTCGCCCCAGAACTGGTCGTTGTAGAAGTGATTGCAACTCGCCCGCTCAATGAATTCGCCCAGGGCCGAGGCCAGGGCGCTTTCCTTGGTCGCGCCCTTGCCGTTGGTAAAACACATCGGCGAGTGCGCATCGCGGATATGCAGTGACCACACGTTGGGCACCAGATTGCGCCATGACGCGATTTCAATCTTCATGCCCAGGCCGGCCAAAATGCCGGACATGTTGGCGATGGTTTGCTCGAGCGGCAGATCCTTGCCGGCGATATAGGTGCTCGCAGCCGAATCGGGATTCAGCGTCAGCAAGGCCTGCGCATCGGCATCGAGATTTTCCACTTCCTCGATCACGAACTCCGGCCCGGTTTGCACCACCTTTTTGACGGTACACCGGTCGATGGAACGCAAAATGCCCTGCCGGTCCTTGGCGGAGATGTCTGCCGGCAACTCGACCTGAATCTTGAAAATCTGCTGGTAGCGGTTTTCCGGATCAACGATGTTGTTCTGCGACAGGCGGATGTTATCGGTCGGAATGTTGCGCGTGTCGCAGTACAGCTTCACAAAGTAAGCCGCACACAAGGCCGAAGAAGCCAGAAAATAATCGAACGGCCCCGGTGCCGAGCCATCGCCCTTGTAGCGGATAGGCTGATCGGCCACCACCGTGAAGTCATCGAACTTGGCTTCAAGACGAAGCTTGTCGAGAAAATTGACCTTGATTTCCATGCGGGAATCCCAAAATAGCGTTCACAACGAATTGGCCGCCATTATCCGGTTTTCCCAGTGGGAAAAGCGTGCTTCTCGGCAGTTCGAGGCGCCGGGTGCTGGTGCCGACCACAGCATGCCCAGCCGCGACAAACGTTGCAAAAATCAGGCACAGCACAAAGCCAAGCCCGACCGGCTCTGCGACAAGGCGCATCCGAATAAACCCGCCAAGTGCTCCAGATCCGCCGACTTCACTTATGACGCTGGTGCGGGGAGCTTCATCTGTCCGGCCGGCAAGCTGTTGTTGAGCCAATTCACACAACTCGGCCTTATGTGGAGCGCTCCATAAGGCCGAAGAGCGGCAGTACGTCGCCCGGGATTCATTTTCTGCAACCCAAAGGAGCCAACAGCTCCCTTTTTCATTGAAATTTCTCAGCCCTTGGCAGCCACTCTCTTCACAGTCAGCGTGACCAGGAAGGGAAACTCCGCGTCGGCGGATTTGACGACGCGATACGCCGGTCCGACGGCGCGGGCTATCCAGGCGGTCAGGGCGTCGAGGTTCACGGCTTCGCAGCGCAGGTCGGCGATGATGCAGCCATCATCTTCGTAAACCGGGAAGTCGGTGCAGCCGGCCGGTTTGGCTTCCTGGTCGTAGACCCGGCAGGCGCCGCAGCTTTGGTCGTAGGCGGGGCAGGGTTTGCTGTGGGCGTAGTAGAGCCCGTTTCCGGCCCGGATTTCTTCGGGGCCCTGGCCGGTGGCGAGTCGTCGGTCGAAGGCGGGGCGCAATTCACCGAGTTGCCAGAGGGTCTTGAGTTGTTTCCATTCCAGCTCGAGGACGAGCACGTCGAGCCGGCAGCATGGCTTGGAGCACTGGGCGCAATGGGGGATGACGGCGGCGACCTGATAGGCGGCCGCCGCCGCGGCAAGCTCGGTGGTCAGGCGACGGCGGGGGTTGTGGGCGCTCATCGAAGGGCCGCCGGGTGAAACGCGGCTGAAGGAATAGTGAGGGTCATCGGGCACTGATAGCACGATCTGAAAGCGGGGCGCAAGGGTCGAAGCGGGATTCGCTCGTGCCGGAATTCCCGTCTTTCCGGAAAAGACGGCCGGGCTCGGCCGCCAGGCCGCTGCCGTGACATTTCATTTTTGGCCGTTTTTTCCGGTTGACCGTGAAATTCATCACAACGACGACCGGATAAAGGTGCTTGGCATGACACGATCATCGGTCTAAGATGGTTCAACGACTTGCATGCAGGCAAGTCCGCAGTACATCAAAAGAATGCCGCAAACCGCCCGCCAGCGATGAACCAAAGATCGTACCGGGTGTCGGCTGATGAGTCAGGCCAACAGAGGGGCGTCCATGAGTCTGCATGTCTTCGTCGCCATGCCGTTCGGTATCAAAGCCGCCGCTGACGGCCGGCTGATCGATTTCGACCGGGTTTATGGCGAGCTGATCCGGCCGGCCCTGGAGAGCGCCGGGTTGACGGTTTTGCGGGCCGACGAGGAACAGGGCGCTGGCGACATCCGCGCCGACCTTTTCCAGGAGTTGCTGATGGCCGACCTCGTGGTCGCCGACCTGACGCTCGACAACCCCAATGTCTGGTACGAACTCGGCGTCCGCCATGCCTTGCGGGCGCGCGGCGTCATCCTCGTCCAGGGGCCGCGTGCCGCCCAGCCCTTCGACATCTACACTGATCGCAAGCTCAATTACCACCTGCTCGACGGCGCCCCCGCCCCGAAAACTCTGGCGGCCGACATCGCGGCGCTGGCCAACATGGCAAAAAGCACGCTGAACGCCTGGCACGGCCGCAAGACCAGCCCGGTGTACAGCCTGTTGCCCAATCTCGAGGAACCTGACTGGACGCGTTTGCGCGTCGGCAATGCGCTCGAATACTGGGAAAACCACGACGAATGGGCGACCCGCATCGAGGTGGCGCGCAACGCCAACCATCCGGAGGACATCCTCGTCCTGGCCGATGAGGCGCCAGCCACGCCGCTGCGTGTCGAAGCCCACCTCAAGGCCGGCGAGGCGCTGCGCCGCATGGCGCACTTCCATTTCGCCCTCGAACAATGCGACTTGGCCCTCGAATTCGCCCCGGACAACCACGAGGCCGCCCGCCAGCGCGGCGTCTGCCTGCAACGCCTGGGCCGTACGGACGAAGCGCGGGCTGTCTTCAAGAAGCTCATCGAGGACGACGAGGACGATATCGAAGCCTGGGAACTGCTCGGCCGCCTGGACAAGGAGAAATGGGTCAATGCCTGGCGCATCGAGGGCCACACGCCGGAGCAGATGCGCAGCGATGCCGCCTACGAAGACGCCCTGCTGCGCGACACCATCCTGAGTTACAGCCGGGCCTTCCGGAGCAGCCCGGGGCACTACCTGTCGGGCATCAACGCGGTCATGATGATGCACGTTTACCGCGACCTGACCGGCGACCCGCGCTTTGCCAACGAGGCCGCCATCATGGCCGGCGGCGTTGCCTGGGCAGCATCGTGCGAGCGCGACGATGCCTGCCGTTTCTGGGCGCTGGCCAACCTTGGCGGCCTGGCCATCATCGATGGCGATCCGGCCGCCGTCGGCGCCGCCTTTCGCGAGGCCATCGCCCACGCCGACAACGACTGGCTGGCCCTCGAAGCAACTTACAAGCACCTCGCCCTGCTCGCCGACCTCAACTTTCGCCCGGACAACGTGACCATGGCCCTGGCCACGCTCGAACGCGCCATGCTGCGCCTCAAGCCGCCCGCCAGCCAGCGCCAGCCGGACAAGGTCTTTCTCTTTTCCGGGCACATGATCGACAGCCCGGACCGGGCCGATCCGCGCTTCCCGGCCGACAAGGAGTCCATCGCCGCGGCCCGCATCGGCGAATTGCTCGACAGCCTCGGCGCCGGCCCGGACGACCTGGCTTTCGCCCAGGGCGCCGCCGGTGGCGACATCCTCTTCGCCGAAGCCTGCCTGGCCCGCGGCGTGCCTTTCCAGATGCTGCTGCCGCTCGAGGAGCCGGACTTCATCGAAGCCTCGGTCCTCCCCTCAGCCAAGGGCGAAGCCTGGCGCCAGCGCTACCTCGCCCTGCGCGACAAAGTCACGCTGCCACCGCGCATCATGCCCGACGAACTCGGCCCGCTGCCGCGCGACCGCGAAGGCCGCGAAATGAACGCCTTCGAACGCTGCAACCTGTGGCTGCTCTACAGCGCCCTGGCCCAGGGCCTGAGCCGGGTCCGCTTCATCTGCCTGTGGAACGGTGGTGGTGGCGACGGCGCCGGCGGCACGGCGGACATGGTGCGCGAGGTCAAACGACGAACCGGGCAAGTTAGCTGGCTGGACACGCGTCAGCTCTGGTAATCTGAATGTCATTTTTTCGCGTCACCCTGTCGCTTCACGCAGCAACGAAAAAAGGAGACGAATCATGGCCAAGAAGACGGCACTTTGCATCGGCATCAACAACTACCCCGGCACGCACATGGACCTGCAGGGCTGCGTCAATGACGCGCAGGACTGGGCGGCCGTCCTCGCCGCGCGCGGCTACAAGACCACGCTGCTGCTCGACGACAAGGCGACCAAGGCCGCCATGGTCGACGCCATGACCAAGCTCATCGCCGGCGGCGGCAAGGGCGACAGCCTGGTCATCACCTTCTCCGGCCACGGCACCTACCAGCCCGACGAGGACGGCGACGAGGTGGACGGCCTCGACGAGGCGCTCTGCCCCTACGACCTGCAAACCAGCGGCGCGGCGCTCATCGACGACGAGATCAAGGCCCTGTTCGCCACGCGCCAGGGCGGTGCCCGCCTGCTGCTCATTGCCGACAGCTGCCATTCCGGCACCGTGACGCGCGCCGCCAAGGCCGACAAGGACGCCGACACCCGGCCGCGCTTCATGCCCATGGGCAACTGGCTGCCGGCCAGCAAGCTGCCGAAGAACTTCGCCGGCAAGGCGGCGCAGACCATGCTGGCCCCGACCGGCACCTCGCCGCTGGCCGGCGCGCTGGTCAAGCAGGTCGGCGACCTGCTGCTCTCCGGCTGCAAGGAAGGCCCGAACAACTACAGCTACGACGCCAAGATCGCCGGCCGCTACAACGGCGCCTTCACCTACTACGCGCTCAAAACGCTCAAGGCCCTGAAGCCCGAGGCGACCTACAACGACTGGTACAAGGCCATCCTCAAGAGCCTGCCCTCGGCCAGTTATCCGCAGACGCCGCAGCTATTCGGCACGGGCGCGGCCAAGACGCGCAAGGCATTGACCTGATCCCAACGACATCCCCGGTGAGCGGCAAAGGAGAGGCAGCATGACGACACGCACGATACGCATACGCGGCACCAAAATCGGCGCCGGCAGCCGGGGGGCCAGCCAGCCCGGCGGACCGGAGCCGCTCTTCCGCCTGGCGCCTGGCAGCGCCCGCGACGGGGCCGGCGAGGAGATCGAAGTCAAGCCCGAAACGGTGGTGCGCGTCGCGCTCGAAAACGGCTTCGTGCTGTGGAGCCGGGCCGACGACCTGACCCGCGAATACGGCAACCCGCCGCCGCGCGGCACCGGCGGCGCCTGGGAATTCACCCGCCTGACACCGCGCCGGGCGGCGGTCAGCGAACGCGGGGCGGCCGGGCTGGCGATTCGCGTGCTGGAATTTTTCGGCGTCGATATCGGCAAGAAAGTCGCCGGCAAGCTCGGCAAGGTGCTCGAAGACAAGAAACTGCACGCCAATGGACCGGGCCTCTACCGCCTCGCCCCCGGTGACACGCTGGCCCTGACGCCGGTTGCCGGCAGCAGCCCGCTGCCCGCCGCGCCGGGGCCGATCCTCGTTTTCATCCACGGCACGGCGTCGAGCACCACCGGCAGCTACGGCAAGCTGTGGGATCCGCGCAATGCCGATGCGCTGAAGCTCCGCGCCAGCCTGACGACGACTTACGGCGAGCGCATTTTCGGCCTCGAACACCGGACGCTGACCGAAAGCCCGATCCAGAACGCCTACGCCCTGCTCGAACGCCTGCCCGAAGGCGCCGACGTCCATCTCGTCTCGCACTCGCGCGGCGGCCTGGTCGGCGAACTGCTCTGCCTGTCGGGCTGCGCCAAGCTGGCCGAGGTGCTGACGCCATTTCAAATTCAGACCTTTTTTGCCGTTGACCGTAGCATTGCCCCGCAAATGGGCCTGGCGCCGCTCTCGGCCGCCGAAGAAAAAGCGCGCAACGCCGCCTACACCGCCGACCGCGAGTTGCTGGTCAAATTCGTCGCCCTGCTCGGCACGAAGAAAATCCGCGTCAGCCGTTTCGTCCGCGTCGCCTGCCCGGCGCGCGGCACGACGCTGGCCTCGGGGCGGCTCGACCGCTGGCTGTCGGTGCTCGACTATCTGTCCTTCACCTCGCTCGGCAACGGCGTGATCGGCGGCGCCGTCGATTTCATGCAGGCCATCGTCACCGAACGGACCGACCCGCGCACCCTGCCCGGCGTCGAGGCGATGGTTCCCGGCTCGGCCCTGACCCGCCTGCTCAACAGCCTGCCGGCGCTGGCCACCGACGCCGATCTGGCCGTCATCGCCGGCGACATCGAGGGCGGCGATTCGTTATGGAATTCGCTCAAGGTGCTGGCCACCGACTGGTTCTACAAGAACGAGCACGACCTCGTCGTCGACACCGCCTCGATGCTCGGCGGCCTGCCGCGTCTCGCCGGCGGCGCCCGCTACCGCAAGGATCAGGGTGCCAAGGTCAATCACTTCCGCTATTTCACCAATGGTCAGAGCATCAACTGGCTGCGCGCCGCGTTGAGCCGCGGCGACCAGGAGAGCGGCGGCTTCCTGCCCATCGAAAGTGCGGGCAAGAGCCGTTCCGCCGTGGCCCGGGGGCCTTTCCGCCGCAATCGCGCCGACAGCGCGCCACGGCCGATTGCCGTCGTCCTGCCCGGCACCATGGGCAGCGAGTTGAAGGCGGGCGACCAGGAAATCTGGCTCAGGTACGGCGCGCTGTTCATTGGCGGCCTCGGCAAGCTGCGCATGGGCAAGCCGGACATCACGCCGGTCGGTCTCGTCGAGGACTTCTACAGCCCGCTCGTCGATTTCCTGGCCCGCAGCCACGACGTCGACATCTTCCCCTACGACTGGCGCCACTCGATCCGCGCTGCCGCGGCACATCTGGCCGAAACCCTGGCCCCGCTCGTCGACCGCGCCGAGCGCACACAACAGCCGCTGCGTCTCGTCGCCCACTCGATGGGCGGCCTCGTCGTCCGTTCGATGATCGCCGACAAGGGGCCCGGCGCCGCGCTCTGGCAGCGCATCTCACGCCTGCCGGGCAGCCGTTTCCTGATGCTCGGCACGCCCAACCTCGGCTCCTACGAGGCCGTGCGCTGGCTGACCGGTTTCAATCCGACGCAGACCAAACTCGCGCTGCTCGACATCACGCACGGCACCGACCAGATCATCGACATTGTCCGCGCTTACCCCGGCCTGCTCGAACTGCTGCCCTTCGCGCCGCGCGACCCCGATTTCACCGACCTCACCCACTGGCAGGCGATCAGGGAAAGCACCGAGGCCGACTGGAGTCTGGCCGATGCCGCGACGCTCAAGGAGGCGGCCGTCTCGTGGCAACGCCTGCGCGCCGCGCCGTCCGACCCGCTGATGTGCTACGTCGCCGGTTGCCAGCCGGCCACCGTCGTCGACTACCAGCTGGTCAGCCGCGAAGACGAGCCGCCGAGCTCGCGCAAGAAGCTCGAATTCATCGCCACCGCCTCCGGCGACGGCACGGTGAGCTGGGATTCCGGCCGCCTGCCCGGCGTCCCGATGTGGTACGTCGAAGACACCGGGCACGACGCCCTGTGCGCCCAGCCCAAGGCCTTCCCCGGCTATCTCGACCTGCTCGTCAAGGGCAGCACGACGCTGCTCCCCGCCGCGCCGCCGGCCCAGTCGCGTGCCGCCGGCGGCGAGGACCGCTTCGTCCTGCCGACCATGCCGCTGGCCGACAGCATTCCCGGCCCGGACGAGATCGGCACATTTGGCTTTTCGGGCGGAATTCCGGTTGACCGTGGGAATGGCGAAAAAGCCGGTTTGGTCATCGATGTCGGCATCATCCACGGCAGCCTGGCCTATGCCCGGCACCCGGTGGTCGTCGGCCACTACCAGGGCGACACCATCGTCAGCGCCGAAAAAGCCCTCGACTGGCAGCTCCAGGGTGCCCTGTCGCGCCGGGTCGACCTCGACATCTATCCCGGCCCGCTCGGCACGAGCAAGACATTCCTCAACGACAGCCCGACAGCCAAACCGGCCGGCACCGTCGTCGTCGGCCTCGGCGAAGTCGGCAAGCTGAGCCCCGGCCAGCTCGAAGAGGCCATGCGCAGCGCCCTGCTCGACTTCGCGCTGACCGTCGCCGACTGGCCGGACGACCGTTTCGGCGAAGCCGGCCGGCCGCGCTCGGCCGCCATCAGTTGCCTGCTCATCGGCACCGGCGCCGGCGGCATGCCGATCGGCGACGCCGTCGAATCAGTGCTGCGCGCCGCCATTGCCGCCAATGCGCGGCTGGCCGATAGCGAAATGGATGGCCGGGTGCTGATCGGCCAGGTCGAGTTCGTCGAGCTCTATGAAGACCTCGCCATCTCGGCCGCCCACGCCATCCGCAAGGCCGTCGACAACGTCGAGCTGGCCGGCAACCTGCGCTGGGCAGCGATGGCCATCGAACCGGGCCAGGCCGGCCAGCACCGCCTGCGCGCCGACGAGCCGCCGGAATGGTGGCACCGCCTCGAAATCATCGAGGACAGGGACAACGACCAGACCCTGCGCTTCATTTTCCCGACCGACAAGGCGCGCGCCGAAGAAACCATGGCCACCGGCCAGTTGTCGCTGGCCGACTCCTTCATCGAACTGGCCAGCCAGGACACCAACCGCAACGCCGAGGCAGCCAGGACGCTGTTCGAACTGCTGCTGCCGGTGCGCATCAAGGAGGTGTCGAGCCAGCAGGGCAACCTCGTGCTCCTCGTCGACCGGCGCTCGGCGCGCTATCCGTGGGAACTGCTCGAAGATCGCTGGGGCAGCAGCCCGCGCCCGCCAGCCGTCAATGCCGGCATGATCCGTCAGTTCAAGACGAAAAACTTCCGCGCCCGGCCGGCCCACGCGCCGAACGACACGGCGCTCGTCATCGGCAACCCCGACCTCGGCCAGACGCCGGACTTCGCCGATCTGCCCGGCGCCCGCAACGAGGCGCTGAGCGTTGTCGGCACCCTGGCCAACGCCGGCTACGAGGTGACCGACCGCATCGATGAAAGCACATCGGCCATCCTCGAAGCCCTGCACCGCGAAAAATGGCGCATCCTCCACCTGGCCGGGCACGGCGTCCATGACTACCGGTCGGCGCGCATGAGCGTCGCCCGCTCGGGCATGGTCATCGGCCCCGACACCATCCTGACGCCCGGCGACATCGACCAGATGCGCTGGGTGCCGGAACTGGTCTTCATCAACTGCTGTCACGTCGGTCGCATCGACGGGCACGGCAAGACCGAACCCGGCGTGCTCGCCGCCAACCTCGCCGAGCAGTTCATCAGCATGGGCGTCAAGGCCGTCATCGCTGCCGGCTGGGCCGTCGACGACGACGCCGGCAAGGCCTTCGCCGAAGGCTTCTACCGGCGCGTGGTAGCCGGCGAATTCTTCGGCGAAGCGGTGCGCGCCGCCCGCGAGGAAATTTTCGTCCTCTGCGACAACGTCAATACCTGGGGCGCCTACCAGTGCTACGGCGATCCGAACTATCGGCTGTCGCGCGACGTTGTCGCGCGGCAAAAGGAAGTGCAGCCCTACACCACGCCGCACGAACTGGTCGTGGACCTCGACAACCTGGCCAGCGAACTGCACGACGGCCGCGACAGCTCGGATATCGCCGAGCGCATCGAGCGCCGCCAGAACCGCATCCCGGCGACGCAAAAGAAAGGCTGGGCAGCGCGGGCCGACGTTGCGGCAGCGCTCGGTTTCGTCTGGGGCGAAGCGGCCGAATGGGAGAAAGGCATTGCCAGCCTGAGCGCCGCCATCGCGGCCGAACGCGGCCAATGCGCCGTGCGCGTCATCGAGCAACTGGCCAACTACGAGGTCAGGCTGGCCGGCCGCACCTGGCTGGCGGCCGCAGCGGGCCAGCGCGACGACCAGTTGCGGGCCAGCCTGCGCCAGGCCATCGAGCCGGCCATCACCCGGCTGGCGGCACTGTGCGCCAGCGGCCCGACCAGCGAACGGCTGAGCCTGCTCGGCGCCGCCTACAAGCGGCTGGCGCTCATCGAAACGGCCGACGGCGGGCGCTGCGAGGCGCTGGTCAACATGGCCGAGCATTACCGCGACGCCTACGCCCGGCACGGCAAGACCTACGCCTTCACCAACTGGGCCAGCGCCGCCCTGCTCATCCGCCGCTTTTACCCCGAGCAGCCGGCCGACCAGCCGCCGCTGCTCGGCCTGTCCACGCTGAGCCGGGATATTGCCCGCCTGCGCAAGGAACTCGAGAAGAGCAACGCGAACGACCCGAATTTCTGGGACAGCGCCAGCCTGGCCGATCTTGATCTCATCCAGGCGATGGCCGAAGGCGCCGCCGGCAAGACGGCCAGGGCCACCGCGAGCGGCGAGGCCGCCCGGCAAACCTACCGCCAGGCCGTCCAGCGCGGCGCCAGCGTGCGCGAGCGCTCTTCCGTCAGCGAGCACCTCGACTTCCTGCGCGCCCACTACCCGGACGATGACCCGATGCGCGGGCTGATTGACCAGATCAAGGAGGACCTCGCATGACTCCCCGCCCAACATCGGCCAAACCGCGCGCCCCCCGCCAGGCGACGCCTGCCGCCAAGCCCGCAATGAAAGCGGCCACGACAAGCAAGGCCAAGGCGAGCACCGCGCCGGCTCCGGCCAAAGTCAGCACCAGAGCCGCCGCCAAATCCCGGCCAGCGCCAGCCGCCAAAAAGGCTGCTGCGAAGCCGGCCGCCAAGCCGCGTTCGACCCCCGCACCAGCCCCCGTCGCGGCCAATCCGCCAGCCAGATCGCGTGGCGCCTCGCGCTCGGCCACTCCCACGGTCGACCGGAAAAATGCGCCGATTTCAGAATTTTCTCTGGCCAATACCAGCCACGACACCCGCATCGCGCCCAACTTCCTGGTCTATGAACTGACCCGTTCTGAGCTGGCCGACCGGCGCGGCATCGCCAACCATTTCCCGACCGACAAGGAGCTGCGCGCCGCCATCAATCTCGCCCGCGAGGTGCTGCAGCCGATCCGCGACAAGTTCGGCAGCTTCACGCCGAACAGCGTTTTCCGCGGCCACCCGCTCGAACGGGCGCTCAAGAACAAGCCGGCGAGCTGGCTGAGCACCAGCCAGCATTCGCGCGGCGAGGCCTGCGACATCGAGATCGTCGGCATGAGCACGCTGGCCCTGGCCGAATGGGCGCGGGACAACCTCAAGGCCTTCGACCAGATCATCTGCGAATGCTACGACCCGGCCAAAGGCCCCAACTCGGGCTGGGTGCACATTTCGCTCAAGGCGCCGGGCAGCGGCGAGAACCGCCGGCAATTGCTGAGCTACATCGCCGACCGCGGCAAGATGGTCTACGTGCCCGGCCTGCGCGCCACGGCGCTGGCCTGAACCATGGCCTCCGGCAAGATTCTCACCCTGCTGATCATCGCCACGCTGCTGGCGCTGATCGGCGCCTGGATCGTCGCCCACCGCTATCGGGCGAGCATGCAGCGCCTCATGAAAGCGCCGGTCGCCGCATCATCGGGCGCCAGCGTCCCGGCCCCGGCACGTCGGCACCCAGCGACATTTCCGACGCTGGCCGACAACGATGACGCCTACCGTCGGCTGCTCTTTTCCTTCATCGGCCTGACCCTGGTCATCGCCCTGACGCGAACGGTGCTGACCCAGTTCATCGCCGACGGCCCGATCACCCTCAAAACCGTCGCCACCCTGGGCGCCGCCTATGCCTGGCCGGTCCTCCCCGTGCTCGCCGTCATCGGCCGCTGGTCACGCCTGCGTTTCGTCGGCGCCATGCTTGGCTGGCTGGTCTTTGCCATCCTGTTGCTGACCTGGCGGACCAACGAAAACATCAGTTTTGCCCAGGTCGTCGGCTGGATGCTGTTCGACACCGGCCTGCCGCTCATCGTCGTCACCGCCCTCTGCCTGGGCGGCGCCACGCGCGCCGTCGGACCCTGGCTGGCGCCGCTGTTCATCGTGTTCAGCGGCTCGTCGCAGCTCGGCCTCGACCTGCTCGCCGCCATGATCGAGGCCGAAAGCCCGTTCGTCGTTTGGCTGGCCGGCTGGATGGGTGCAACGACGGCCTTCACACTGTTTGCCGTGCTGCCCTGGCTGATCGCCTGGTGGCCGGCCCGGGCGCTCGGCCGCTGGCTGGCCGGCGCCTACCGCGAGCGGCAGATTTCCGAACTGTTCTACCTGTTTACCGCGGTATGGACCATCGCTCTGGTCGGTCCGGCGCTCGGCGCCATCCACGAGCTTGGCTGGGGCGCCGTCGTCTGTTTCGCCCCGCTGCTGTGGATTCCGCTTGGCGCCGTGCTCATGCAACGCTTTGCCGCGCCAAGCAGCACCGGCACCCCGCCCACCTTGCTCATCCTCCGGGTCTTTCAGCAGGACGCCAACGCCCAGGCCATTTTCGACCGCGTCATCGAACGCTGGCGCCTGAGCGGCAACACCGTGCTCATTGCCGGCACCGACCTGGCTGACCGCACCATCGACGCCGACGACGTGTTCACCTTCCTCGACGGCCGCCTGGCCGAGCGTTTCATCGCCCAAGCGGGCGACATCGAATCGCGGCTGGGCCAGTTCGAATTCGAGCCCGACGTCGAAGGACGCTACCGGATCAACGAGTGCTACTGCCACGACAACACCTGGCAACAGGCGCTCGACCGGCTGGTCGGCATCAGCGACGTGGTGCTCATGGACCTGCGCAATTTCAAGGCCAGGAACGCCGGCTGCATCCATGAACTCGGCGTGCTGGCCGGCGCCCAAAAAATTGCCCGCGTCGTCATCCTGACCAACCAGGCGACCGAGCGCGATGCCGCCCAGGCCGCCGTTGCCGGGGCGCCGGCCGACCGCTTTGTCTGGCTCGATGAACACGACAAGGCCGGCCTCCAGCCAGCCGACATCCTGGCCGCGCTTTTCCCGTCAGCAACGGTCCCGAACGCCGTTCCTCAGCCCCGATAAAAGGAGACTCCCGTGAATCAACAAGTCCTCGCCCGCATGAAATCCACCGGCCCGAAAAAAATCCTCGCCTGCGACGGCGGCGGCATCCTCGGTCTGATGAGCGTCGAAATCCTCGCCAAGCTCGAAACTGACCTGCGCACCCGCTTCAGCAAGCCGGACCTCGTCCTCGCCGACTATTTCGATTTCGTCTGCGGCACGAGCACCGGCGCCATCATCGCCAGCTGCATTTCGACCGGCATGAGCACGGAGCAGATCCGCAGCTTCTACACGGCCAGCGGCAAGCAGATGTTCGACAAGGCTTCGCTGCTCAAGCGCCTCAAATACAGTTACAACGACGAACCGCTGGCGAAGAAGCTGCGCGAGGAACTCGACAAGGCGCTGCACCACACCGCCAGCGCCGCCGAACCGAACGCCGTGCTGGGCGATGCCGGGCTGCGCACGCTCCTGATGATGGTCATGCGCAACGTCACCACCGATTCGCCGTGGCCGGTCAGCAACAATCCGCTGGCCAAATACAACGATGTGGCGCGCCCCGATTGCAACCTCAAGCTGCCCCTCTGGCAACTGGTCCGCGCCAGCACGGCCGCCCCCGTCTTCTTCCCGCCCGAGGTCGTCACCTTCGGCGAAGGCACGACCAAAACCTACGAATTCATCTTCGTCGATGGCGGCGTGACGACCTACAACAACCCGGCCTTTCTCGCCTTCCAGATGGTTACCGCCGCCCCCTACCGGATCAGCTGGCCGACCGGCGACGACCGGCTGCTCATCGTTTCGGTCGGCACCGGCAGCGCAGCCAAGGCACGGCCGAACCTCGATGCCGACGACCTGTGGCTGCTCGACAATGCCAAGAACCTGCCCGGCGCCCTCATGAACGCCGCCTCGGCGGGCTGGGACATGGCCTGCCGCGTCGTCGGCGACTGCCGTTTCGGCCCGCAGATCGACCGTGAAATCGACGACCTCGTGCCGAGCGAGACCTGCCCGATCACCTCGACGATTCCCAAGCAGTTCGCCTACGTTCGCTACGACCCCGATGTCTCGCAGGACGGCCTCAACAAGCTCGGCCTCGCCGACATCAAGGCCGAGCAGGTCCAGGTCATGGATTCGGTCAAGCACATGCCGGAAATCCAGCGCGTCGGCGTCGCCTATGCCGCCAGGAACGTCAGCCTCAAACACCTGCGGGGTTTCGCATGACAACCTGCTTCGTCATCCAGGGCTTCGGCAAGAAGACCGACTACACCGACGGCCGCGTTCTCGACCTCGACGCCTCCTACGCCATCATCAAGGAAGCGGTCGAGGCGGCCGGCCTCAAATCCATACGCGCCGACGAAATCCAGCACTCGACGGTGATCGACGTCCCGATGTACGAAATGCTGCTGCAGGCCGACGTCGTCATTGCCGACCTGTCGACCTACAACGTCAATGCCGCCTACGAACTCGGCGTGCGCTACGCCCTGCGCCCGCGCACCACCATCGTCGTCGCCGAGGAAGGCTTCAAGAATCCCTTCGACGTCGGCCACATCGCGATCCGCCGTTACAAGCACCTCGGCGAGGACATCGGCGCCAAGGAGGCGGTGCGCTTCAAGAACGATTTGAAAACGGCGATCATGGAAATCCTCGCCTCCAAGCGCGCTGACAGCCCGGTGTACACTTTCCTGCCGCAACTGGCTCCGCCGCAGTTGGCCTCTGTGCAGGCGGCTGCTCCCGCCCCGGCCGGCGCAGCACCACCACAGGCGCGGGGCGGCTGGTTCACCGTGGCTGTCGCCAGCCCGCCGGGACTCGATACCGACCAAGCCGCCGCTGCCATGCCCGAAGCGCCGGCCACGCCCAAGGCGATGCTCGACGAGGCCCTGGCCAAAATCAATCCGCCCGCCGGCGAGGCGAGCGATTTTGCCGGCGCCCGCACCCTGCTCCAGAAAGTCAGCGAGCTGCGCCCGAACGACCCCTTCGTCACCCAGCAACTGGTCGTCGCCACCTACAAATCAAAGCAGCCCGATGCGCAATGCGCCTTGATTGAAGCGCGCGGCATCATGGAGCAATCACTCGACCCGGTCTCCACCAACGACCCGGAAACCCTCGGGCTGTGGGGCGCCATCCACAAGCGCCTGTGGGAACTCCAGTCCCGGCCGGAAGACCTGAATGCTGCGGTCGACGGCTACGAACGCGGATTTTCGCTGCGCCGCGACTGGTACAACGGGATCAACTACGCCTTCCTGCTCGACCTGCGGGCGGTCGAATGGCTCAAGGCCGGCAACAAGGACGACGCGATTGCCGACTCCGTGCTCGCCCGCCGTGTCCGTAGCGAAGTTGGCCGACTGGCCCTGGCGCCGGCCGAAGACAAGGATGCCGACCCGAAGAAGCGCTTCTGGGCCGTCGCCACGCTGTGGGAGGCCGCGCTCGGCCGTGGCGATGCAGCCGAGACAGCGCGCTGGAGCGCCGAGGCGGAAGCCCTCGCCGTGCCGCAATGGATGCAGGAAACGCGACTCGACCAGGGGCGCAAACTGCTCGAGTTGCAGAAGGCGTTTGCCGCGCTTTCTGCGCCTTGAGTCTTTGCGGCAACATATTCTCGCGGACGGCGATCGTCGTTGCATGTAGCTCCTCCCCCTTTATGTCCCGCAGGGACATAAAGGGGGAGGAAGACCACGCTAGCTCCGGCGGACGCCGACCAGGCGTTGCAACTGCAGGAGCAGCGCCAGGGTCTCGTCGCGCGCGGCGAGGATTTCGGGGATCAGGGAGCGCGCCTCCTCGATCCTGCCATCGCGCCAGCAGTTGTCGATCCGGCTGGCTATCTCGTGGATACGGCGGTGCGGGCGGTCGATTTCGGCGAAAACGGGGTGGCTTTCGTAACGCCGCCGGCTGTCGCCGAAGTACCACTTGCCGAATTCGCATTGGGTCGCATTGTCGAGGTGCGCAATGGGCGCCGGCAGCCCCTCGTTGGTGGAATAAACGATCTGGTTCACCCAGTTGCGCAACTGGATTTCGGCGATCAGCATGGGGTAGTCGGCGGCTTCCCAATACAGGTCGCTGATCTCCCGCCACATCGGGTCGGGCTGCCACTGCCCTACCCAGTCGACCACCGCTTCGGCCGGCATCGGCCGGGCGATGCCGTAGCCCTGGGCATGGTCGCAGTTGAGCTGGATGAGCAGGCGGCCGTGTTCGACGGTTTCGACACCTTCGGCGATGATTTCGCGCTGGAAGGCGCTGGCCAGGCTGATGACGCCCTGGACGATGACCAGATTGTTGTAATCGCTGAGAATTTCGCGGACAAAGCTCTGGTCGATCTTGATGATTTCGGCCGGCAGACGCTTGAGATAGGTCAGCGAGGAATAGCCGGTGCCGAAGTCGTCGAGCGAGAAGCGCACGCCGAGGGCGCGACATTCGTCGATGACCCGCGAGGTCTTGGCGACATCTTCCAGCGCTGCGGTTTCGAGAATTTCCATTTCGAGCAGATGGGCCACGCCGGGGTGGAGAAACAGCGCGGCCTTGAGCTTTTCGACAAATTCCGGGGCCTGCAGCTGCTTGCTGGCGACATTGACGCTGACCGTCAGATCGAGCCCTGCCGCGTGCCACACCTCCATCTGGCCGAGCGCCCTTTCGATGACCCAGTCGCCGATCAGCTTGACCATCACATCGTCGTTGATCAGCGGCAGGAACTCGCTCGGTGCCAGGATGCCGCGCTCGGGGTGGTTCCAGCGAATCAGCGCCTCGGCACCGGTCACCTTGCCCAGGCGCATATTGACCTTGGGCTGGTAGTAGAGAACGAATTCGTGATCGTCGAGCGCCTGGCGGATGCGGTTGACGTGGTCGCGCCGGCTGCGCGTGTGGCGGTCCTGCTCGGCGTCGAAAATCTGGTAGCAGTTCTTGCCGGCCTGCTTGGCGCGGTACATGGCCTGGTCGGCATGGCGCAACAGGGTGTCCGGGTCTTCGTCGTCGTTCGGGAACAGCGTCACACCAATGCTCGCCGAGATGCTGACGGCTTCGGGCAGGACGGTCAGCGGCAGGGCGATCCGGGCTTGCAGGCGACGGATCGCTTCCTGGCATTCGGCTTCGCTGGCAAAACCGAGCAGGAGCAGGACAAACTCGTCGCCACCGAGGCGGGCAACGGTGTCGCCGCCGCGCATGATCTGGCGCATGCGATTGGCGATTTCGATCAGCACCATGTCGCCCGCGCCGTGCCCCCAGGTGTCGTTGACCGGCTTGAAACCGTCGAGATCGAGGTAGCAGATGGCCATCAGCGTTGTCGTCCGACGGGTCTGGGCGATGCCCTGGACGAGGCGGTCGGCGAGCAGGGTGCGGTTCGGCAGCTCGGTCAGCGGATCGTAGTAGGCCATCTGCGTGAGCTGCGACTCCTGCGCCTTGAGGCGGCCGATGTCGGAGAAGACGGCGACGTAGTTGGTGAGGTTTCCGGCTGTGTCGCGCACGGCGGAGATCGACAGCAGCTCGGGGTAAATCTCGCCGTACTTGTTGCGATTCCAGATTTCGCCGCGCCAGCTATCGGTTTCATTGATGCTCTTCCACATCGCCTCGTAGAACTCGAGGTCGTGACGACCGGACTTGAGGACGCGGGGATTGCGGCCGATGACTTCGCTGCGTTCCCAGCCGGTGATGCGCGAGAAAGCCGGATTGACGTCGAGGATGTTGCCGGAAGCGTCGGTCAGCGTGATGCCGTCGTGGGCGCTGCGGAAGGCGGTGGCGTGCAGGGTCAGCTGTTTTTCGACGGCGAGTTGCGCCGCGTAGCGGTCGCCGAGTTCGCGATTGGCCGTGGCCAGCGAGCGGCGAGCCAGGTCGAGCCGGAAGAACAGAAAGGCCAGGAAGGCCGTGAGCACGATGGCCAGGGCGTAAAGCGCCAGGCGATAACGGGTGGCCGTGCGGTATGCCCGGGCATGGCCATCGGCGTAGCCGAGTATCAGCTTGTCGAGTCGCTCCTTGCTTCCCTGGGCGGAAATTTCCGCCATCAGGGCATCGAGTAGACGGATCCGCGTACCAATGTTGTCGCCGTGGAGAATGATGTTGTCGACGATTTTTTTCTGCGTCGTCCCCGGCAGCAAATCAAGCAGTTCGCTACGCGCCTTGACGACGCGTTCGTCGCCTTCGAGGCTGGGGACATGGGCAAAAGCCAGCACCTCTCGGGCATATTTTCCGACCGGACCGCGCAGGCTGCCGGGCTGCGAGGGCAGGGGCTGGGCATCGACGAAGGCCGAGGCAGCAATCGGAAAGAAGGAGATCGAGTTGCGCAGGATGGCGTTCTCGCGCTTGAACTGATCAACCAGCCCGGCCTTGCGGCCCAGTGCTGCCGACAGTTCGCCGGCGGCCGTGACAACGACCGCGCGGTCCACCACGGACAGGAAGCCCGGGGCATCGCTCACCTCCCTGGCCAAGCCTTCGACCCGCTGCATGTAGCGGGTAATCGCGTCGTAATTGCGCACCTGCTCAAGGCGATTGGCCAGAATTTGCCCGTCGACACGCGCGTCCAGCTCGCCAAGGTCACGCAGCTTCTGCGTGTAGGCGAAGTGCACTTCCGGCGAGACGCTTTCGGCCAGAATGAACAGCCCGCTCAGCGCCGAGACGAAGAGTGCAACAAATAGGCCGAGACCCAGTCGGAGGCGCGGTGCGGACAGGCCAGGAAAGCGCTCGGAAAGATTCATTGCAGACGCTTTCCTTCCCACTCGCCGGTCAGTGTGTGCAGGAAGGCGACGAGCGCCTTGACGTCCTCGGTGGAAAGCTCGCGGCCGAGCTGGAAGCGTCCCATGACGATGACGGCTTCATCAAGTGATCCGGCCGAGCCGTCGTGGAAGTAGGGTGGCGTGACCGCGACATTGCGCAGGCTGGGCACCTTGAACACATTCTTGTCCTGATCGAGCCCGGTGACATTGAAACGACCGAGGTCGGCCTGGCGTCCTGCGCTCTCCTTGAGGTAACTGCCCATGACGCCAAAACGCTGGAACATGTTGCCGCCAACGCCGGCGCCCTGATGGCAGCTGGCACAGCCGTAGTCGAGAAAACGCTGGTAACCGGCGCGTTCGAGCGGGTCGAGCGCCTCCTTGTCGCCACGCAGGAAACGGTCGAAACGACTGTTCGGGGTGAGCAGCGTGCGCTCGTAGGCAGCAATGGCATCGACAATCGTTTCGCCGGTCATGCCCTGCTGGTAGATTCGGCTGAAGTCCTGGCGATAGCGCTCGTCGCGGCTCAGCTTGGGTATGACCTCGGCCCAGTTGGAGGCCATTTCGAGCGGATTGTGCACCGGCCCGGCGGCCTGCTCTTCAAGGCTGGCGGCGCGACCATCCCAGAACTGGACAAAATTCAGGCTGCTGTTGAATACCGTCGGGGCATTGACGCCCCCTTTCCGGCCATCGATGCCGACCGGAACGGGCAGGCGGTCGCTGCCGCCGCTTTCGAGCTGGTGGCAGGTGGCACAGGAAACCTTGTCGTTATGGGAAAGGCGGGGGTCGAAGAAAAGGCGTTTGCCAAGTGCGACCTTGTCCGCCGGCAAATCCGGCACGGGGGGCAAGGGCAACAACGGGCCGGAACCCGACAGTGTGTTTGGCAACGAGGGGGTGTCGAGGCTGACCACGGTTTTGTCCGAAGGAGCGTTGCCACGCATGCCCCAAAAGGCAGCAACAAGCGCCAAGGACACCAGCATTATTGCCAGAAATTGTCTGAAATTCATCGTTTAATTATAGAACTGGCAAAGGTTTCGTGGCGAACAGGCCCGAAAACCGCCGGGTGAAGCACGGCAAGGATCAGCAAGCGAGAGAAGCCACGGCGGGCAGAAACACTTCGGTGACCAGCACCTGCTGCGCGCCGAGGCGGTGCAGCGAGCGGCGGGCCCACAGGGTGTCGCCGGCCATGCCAAGAGCGGCGGCACGCTGGAAAAGCGGGTGACGCTTGTCGAGTCGGCGGAATTGGATGGCGCCGCGTTGAAAGCCGGGATGGGTGAACAGGAGCGAGCCGAGTGAATTGCTGCCGAGGCGGGACAGCCAGCGGCTCAGGCGGCCGTTGCTGGCGGTCGACAACGTGGTGTGGGCAAAAATGACCGGGACGCCATCGCATTCCAGCGCCACCTCGCGAATCCAGGCCGGGTGGCGTGCTTGATTGAGGAGTATGCCTTCGTCGGCCAGCGCCCGGCCTTTTTCGTAACGCAGCAGGCGGACGCGAAATTCGCGGCTGTTGCGCTGGCAACGCGCCGTCAGCGAACCGGGTTCGGTCAGCCAGGAGGCCAGGGCAGCATCGAGCGGCCTGCCGGTCGGGCGGGCGCGCCATTTGTTCGGAAGCATTATTGCGGACGCGGCGCCTTGTCGAGACCACCGAGTTTGACGCCGGGCTTGATGCCGCGCTGGGCGAACCAGCCGAGGTTCATTTCCAGCGCGTAGCGGGCCGGGCGACGGGCGCAGTGGTTGTCTTCGGTCTGCGGCTGCATGTCTTCGATGTTGATGATCTTGCCTTCGGCATCGACGAAGGCGACCGAGAGCGGCAGCAGCGTGTTGCGCATCCACATGCAGTGGGTGTTTTCCTGCGTGAAGACGAAGAGCATGCCGCGCTGGACCGGCATGGCCTTGCGGTTCATGAGGCCGATCTGGCGGTTCTGGTCGTTGGCCGCCACTTCGGCCTCGATGCGGTGGAAGCCGGCGCTCAGCTCCATGACCGGCATGGCGTTCTGCGCCCAGGCCGTGGCGCTCAATGTCAGGCCTAACAGCAGACCGACGCGTGTCTTATTCATTGAATTTTCCTTGCAAATCCTGGTAACTGCCGTCGATCTTTCGCCATTGCCCCAGCGCCAGACCGTCCAGCGTCGCCGCCCCGATGGCGGCCCGTATCAAACGGAGCGTAGGATAACCGATGGCCGCCGTCATGCGCCGTACCTGGCGGTTCTTGCCTTCGGCAATGCGGATTTCCAGCCACGAAGTCGGGATCGCGGCGCGGTAGCGGATCGGCGGGTCGCGCTGCCAGAGGCCGGGCGGCTCGGCGATCAGCCGTACCTTGGCCGGCTTGGCGGTGAAATCGGAAAGCGCGATGCCGGCGCGCAGTTTGTCGAGCGCCGCCTCGTCGGGCACGCCTTCGACCTGCGCCCAGTAGGTTTTTTCGAGCTTGTGTTTGGGGTCGGCGATCCACGCCTGCAACTTGCCGTCGTCGGTCAGGATCAGCAGGCCTTCGCTGTCGGCGTCAAGCCGGCCGGCGACGTACACGCCCTTGACCGGGATGAAGTCATCGAGCGCCCGCCACTTGCCTTCCGGCGTGAACTGGCTGAGGACACCATAAGGCTTGTTGAAGAAGATGACGGAAGACACGCGGGCGGATTTCACGAACTGGGCAGGATTTCAATTTTCGCCGATTTTTCCGGTTGACCGTAGGAGTGGTCGGAAAAAGGCGGAACCGGCAAGGACAAACGGCCGTCCAAGTATTGTCCCGCTCCCGCCGTTGCCGCACCCGGCGCCCCGGCATTTTTGGCGGCGACAAGGAGGTTCATCATGTCCCTGACTCATTTCCCGGCGATGCTGACATCGGAAACCGAGGGTTGGTCCGATATTGAACGCAGCCATCCGCCCGCCCGCTCCCTGATGTTCGGTCTGGTCGTACCCCTCTCGATCATTCCCCCGGCGATGGTCGCCTTTGCCGAACTGGCTTATCCCGGTGCGATTTTTCCGCTTTCCGTGCCGGCGATGACCGGCGGCCAGTTGCTGGTCAGCGGTATCGTTTTGTTCGCCGTGCAGTTGGCCATGGTTTCCTTCATGGCCATGCTCATCCAGCGCATGACCAGCGATCAGGATCACGACCCCGGTTACGAGAAGGCCTACACGCTGGCGGCCATTGCGCCAGTGCCGCTGTGGCTGTCATCGCTGGCCTTGTTCGTGCCGAGCCTGACGATCAATGTGCTGGTCGTGGCAGCGGCCTGGGTGGCCTCAGCAGCCCTGATCCGCCACGGCGTGCGGCCGTTGCTCAAGGTTAGCGACGCGCGCAAGGCGCATTACATCTCGAATCTGGTGACAGCCGCCGGCGTCATGGCCTGGATTGCCCTGATGACCATTTCGGCCGCCTTGCTCAGCGTGCTGCACGGGCTCGCCGCCATGTTCTGAACCCGCTTCAGGCGTGTAGCAGGCGAAAGCTGTCGAGAAAGGCCGACTTGGCATCCAGCGGCATGAGCGGCCGGATGCTTTCGGGTAGCGGACGAATGTCCCGAAGATTGGCCCAGGCTTCGGTCGAGTGCGGCATGAGGTCGCGCTTTTCCGTAGCCAGGGCAATCAGGTCGGCGGCCTTGATCGCCGGATCAAGGTGCTCGAGATCGACAGCGAAACGCTCGCCGATGATCTGCATGACGCGGGCTTCGATGGCAGAAAATTCCGGAAACAGGTTTTTCAGCGGCTTGACCATGTCGCCCATGTAGGCTTCGGCGGCATCGTGCAGCAGGGCCGCCAGCCGCAGCGGCGCGGGCACCAGTTGCATGACCATCAGGCTGTGCTGGGCCACCGAATAGAACTCCCGCGTCTGGCCGTTGAAGCGGCACTGGTAGGCCAGACCGTGGGCGATGTCCTCAATGGCGACATCGTCGATACGCGGTCGGGTCAGGAAAAAACGGTGACCGAGAAAGGTCGAAACGTAGGGGCTGTCCATGGCGGCCCCCAGTTTATACGCTGAGCAGGCTGCGTTCTATCCTGGCGGCACAAATGAAATCGTTTTCCGACAGGCCGCCGATGGCGTGCGTCGAGTAGCGCACCCGGCACGCCCGGTAGCCGACCTCGAGATCGGGATGGTGGTTCTCGCGATGCGAGATCCAGGCAAGCGCATTCACGAAAGCCATGGTTTCGTAGTAATTGCGGAACTGGAATGTCTTGCTGATCTCGCCCCCCGTTTGCCCCCAGCCGTCGAGGCTCGGCAACAGTCGGTCGATTTCTTCCTGCGGCAGCGGCGGGGTGCCGCCTTCGCAGGGCGTGCAGCGCTTTTCGCTCAGATTGCAGACGGTTTCCATGGTACGACTCCTCGTTGGCGCTTTAATGCCGGACAAAGGCGATCAGGGCGTGCTGCAGAGTGAAATCCGCCCGAACCGCGGCGAAAGTTTGGCCGACATCGACTTAATGCTTCGCAGCTCGCCAGGCCGAGCTGTAAAAGCCGTAGCCGTCGGCCTCCGCAAAATCCTGCTCGGCCTTTTGCTGGGCAGCCAGATCGACTTTCTTGTCCCAGTACAACAGCCGTCCGTCGTGCTGATCGACCAGCGCCTCGGGATGGTCGGCCAGGAATTGATCGATGAAATGGGTGTATTCCGAGACATATCCGCGGTCGATTTCGCCGGCGGGGTGCTCGGTGCTGCCCGGATTGAGCAGCCTGCTGATGAAATTGCTCATTGTCCTTCCTTTCACGTCAGAAGGCCGCTTATTCGCCTCCTGACTTCAGGCGGCAGCGAATTCCGTTATGGTCAGGGCGCCGCACCTGTCGCGAATGGCCTGGATTGCTTCCATTCAATCTTTCGATTCAGCAGGGACGGCAAGGTTCCCGCCGGCGCCTTTCAGTCAATCGATTGACCAAAACAGCGACGCCACATGGACAAGCCGGGAATGACATACTGAGGAATTGATTCTGAGTGTATTCATCAGAATTATTGGTGCCTTGGGCGAGACTCGAACTCGCACAGCTTGCGCCACTACCCCCTCAAGATAGCGTGTCTACCAATTTCACCACCAAGGCTACGGCATCCGGGGATGCTTGCGTGTTTTGTACATCGAGGAAGGGGCGCGATTCTAGCGGGGAATTGCCCCGCTGTTAAGCCCCTTGGTAATAAGAACCAACGTCGGCCACGTCAGTTGGCCCCTCCTCTGCAAGGAAAGCAATTCGCTCTGCTCGCTTTCGGCACCCTGGTAACGCAGGAATTTTCTGGATGACGTGAAAGCGCCTTAGACATAAAATCCAAACATGAACCCAATCAACGAACTTCGCTTTGCCGTCAGCGACCGCATCAACGATGCCGAGGTCGGGCCTAAGCACGTTCCGTTGAGTCTACTGGGCGACTTTCAGAAAGATGTCAGTGACTTTCTCAAAGGCTCCGGTCGGGACGTTGATCCTGCGGAGGTTCTGATTTCTGTTGAGGATGGCTCCTTGGCACTGGTTGCCACCGGCCTGATTGCAGCCACGACTTTGTGGGCTGACCTTGATCACTTGCAGTCTCCCGACTCACTTAACCTGATTGACGCAAAGCGTGCGGCTGTTATCGAACGCTGGCAAGCCGTTGCCCGGCAGAACCCGAATAGAAAATACCGGGTTGCCGACTCTTCGGCACAAGTGAATCTCGCGGTGGATTCTTCGTCCGACTTCCGCAAGTTAGAGGAAGTCTGGGTAGCGGTCGAGAAATACGTTCTTGGCCGGGTAGTGGATTGGGGCGGAAAAACGAAGGCGAACGTCCATCTTGAAATGAATGATGGCACCATATTAAAAGTAGCGGCTTCGCAGAACCTGCTGGCACAGGAAGAGCACAACCGTTTGTATCGTTCCGCTTTGCTACACATAACCGCCGAAGAAAATCTGCTGACTGGTGCAATTCGCAATCCCAGCCTACTGGCTTTCGAGGCACACCAACCCGCCTACGACGAGGCTGAGTTTCAGAAGATGGTGCAACGGGGTACGGCGGCATGGTCGGGCATACCCAACGCGACCGAATGGCTGGATGACTTACGAGGTGGCCGCGCATGACGGCATCGGTATTGCTGGACACGAGTTTTCTGATTTCTCTCGTTGATCAAACCCGGCCGAACCACGGGGTCGCCTCCAAATATTACCGCATGATGCTGGAACAGCAGATTCCGATGTATTTTTCAGCTATCGTTGCCACCGAGTTCGGAATCAAGCAAGCAATTACCGACCTTCCGCTGAAAAATTTTCGCCATATCCCGTTCAACATCCCGCACGGAAAAGAAGCCGCACGATTGTGGAATCTACTTGGGCAGCGAGATGACGGGGACAAGCGCCATGTGGTGCGTGACGATGTGAAATTAATCGCCCAAACGTGCCATGAGGATATTCCATTCCTCATTACCGAAGATGCCTCTACGCTTCACAAATATTGCGAACGATTGAAATCAACAGGTGCAACGAAGACCAGGGCAATCAAACTTGTGGATGGATTTGATGCATCTGCGTTTCGAACGGATGGGCAGCGAGGTCTTGATTTAACTACCAAGTAGCCATTACAGCGAGGGAGACGTTTGTGCATCCCCCTTGTTTGTCGCTGGACTTATTGCATATGCAGAACAGGCTCCGGTCTCGCAATTCAGCGACTTTTCGTTTTTGGCCATTTTCCCCGGTTGACCGTAGCAATCCCAAGCATCATCAGCAATAACGACCCGAGCTTGCTTCCGCCCCATCTCCGTCGTCGTTTCTATCTGGCGCTGAATCCGCTCAGTGGTAAAAGGCGTAGCCAATCAGAATCGCCCCGACCAGCCCGACGGCGTCGGCGATGAGGCCGCAGGCCAGGGCGTAGCGGGTCTTGGTGATGTTCACGCTGCCGAAATAGATGGCCAGGACGTAGAAGGTGGTTTCGGTCGAGCCCTGGATGATGGCGGCGAGTTTGCCCTGGAAGGAATCGACGCCGTAGGTCGTCATGACGTCGACCATGAGGCCGCGGGCGCCGCTGCCACTTAACGTTTTCATGAGGCCGACCGGCAGGGCCGGGACGAAATCGTCGTTCATGCCGAGGGCCAGAACGAGGCTGCGGATGGCGCCGATCAGGTAATCCATGCCGCCCGTCGTGCGGAAAACCGAAATCGCCACCAGCATGGCAATCAGGTAGGGAATGATCTGCACGGCGACGCCGAAGCCTTCCTTGGCGCCATCGACGAAGCTTTCGTAGACGTCGATGCCGCGCCAGGCGGCGACGGCGACGAAGAGCACGATGATGGAAACGATGAGGCTGCTGCCGAGCAGGCCGATCATTTGCGCCATCTGCTCGGCCGGCATGCCGCCCAGCCAGAAATAGAGCCCGGCCATGAGCGCCGCGAAGCCGCCGAAGAAGGCCAGAACCGGTTTGCAGAAGAGGTTGATGCGCTGCCAGATGGCGACGGCGACCAGCCCGGCGCAGAAGGAGACGAAGGTGCCGAGCAGGGTCGGCAGAAAGATGTCGGCGGCGTTGAAGCCGACCAGCCCCTGCTTGAGGGCGATGGCCTGGCGGATGGCGATGACCGTGGTCGGGATCAGGGTGATGCCGGCCGTGTTGAGGACCAGGAACATGATCATCGGGTTGCTGGCCGTATCCTTCTGCGGGTTGATTTCCTGCAGTTCGCGCATGGCCTTGAGGCCGAGCGGCGTCGCCGCGTTGTCGAGGCCGAGCATGTTGGCGCTGGCGTTCATGACGATGCTGCCGCTGGCCGGATGGCCGGCCGGGATGTCGGGAAAGACGCGGCGGAAGAAGGGGGCGACGAGGCGGCTGAAGAGTTCGATCAGCCCGCCCTTTTCACCGATTTTCATGATGCCCAGCCAGAGGCTCATGACGCCGACCAGGCCGATTGAAATGTCGAAACCGGTCTTCGCCGTATCGAACAAGCCAGTCAGGACGCGCGCGAAAATGTCGAGGTCGCCCTGCAGCAACTGCGCCACCGCAGCGACGAAGCCGACGAGGATGAAGGCGACCCAGATTTTATTGAGCACAGGCAGCGGCGCGGGTTGGTTGAAAGGCAGCCAGTCTAGCCGGCTGGGCGAGGACTGTCACCGAATGGGCGGCAAGCTCGTCGGCAAACCCCAGGCGGCGCGCCGGGCTGCGTATTCCGCCTGCGGCAGTTGGACCAGCAAGGGCGCCGCCGAGGCATCGAGCCAACCGGCGATTTCGCTCATGTCGGCCAGCGCCATCGCCGTGCAGCCGGCGGTCGGTACGCCCTCGCCGGCCCAGACATGGAGAAAAATGCACGACCCCGCGCCGGGCACCGGCGGCTCGGCGTTGTGGGCGACGACGGCGCCGACGGCATAGCGCTCGTCAGACCTCAGCATGTCCTCGCACGACGCCCAGTCGGGCCGGGCCACGGCGGATTGATCGACGATCCGGTTGTAATACGCCGAAGCCGGGTCGTCGATGGCCTTTAGGTCGGGCGTCGCGGCCAGGTACGGCAGCCTGGCGGCACGGGCCAGCGGGCTGTCCGGCGGCGCGTAGCCGAACAGGGTCGTGATGGCGAATATGCCGGCCGGGGCGCGACCATCGCCCTCGCGCTTCTCCAGCCCGGCTACTGGCGCATGCCGGCCCCGCCCCCAGGCCAGCCCGGATTTGCCGAGGCTCACCGCAATCGCCGGCCCGATCGACTGCCAGTCGCCGTCCCGATGGCGGCGTTCAAAACGCTGCAATTGCGCGCTGCAGCTATCCCAGTTCGGCGCAACGACAAGCAGCAACTGACGCGCCGACGCCAGCGCCGTTGCGCTGCCTGGCGAAGAGGTAATGGATGCGGAGGACGCCATGCGAGGATTTCGGAAGAGGTTGGCGGGAAGAACAGCGCGCGAAGAAATTTCATTTTCGGCCGAAATTTCCGGTCGACCGTGGCAGGCGAACATTTTATGCCGTCGCGCTCAGGCGCGTCTCTTTTGTACTCAATTGGTCTGAATGCGACATATTTCACAGCTCACGAAAAGCAACGAATCTAGACTGCCGACCACTTGCCGCAACAACAATCGCATACTCAGGGAGCTTCTCGGTGAACAAAAATACTTATGGCGTCAGTCTGCTCATCGCGCTGGGCCTGTCTGCCGCCGGCAGCGCGCAGGCCACCCCCATCATCCTGACCTCACCGGGCAGCACCTACACGCAGGATTTCGACACGCTGGCCCATCTCGGCAGCTCGACGACCAATACTGCCTTGCCTGCGGGCTGGGCAATCGCCGAATCAGGCGGCACTCGGGCCAACCAGGCGTACGCCATAGGCACGGGTAGCGGCCAAACTGGCGACACCTACAGCTACGGTGAGGCAGGCTCGACGGAACGGGCCCTGGGCTCGCTAAGCAGCGGAATGCTCATTCCGATGTTCGGCGCCGAATTCATCAACGATACCGGCGCCACCATCACCCAGCTCGACATCGCCTTCACCGGCGAACTCTGGCGCCTCGGTACTGCTGCCCGTGCCGACAAGCTGGCCTTCCAGTACAGCACCGATGCCACCTCGCTGACGACGGGCACCTACCTCGACTTCAGCGCGCTGGATTTCGAGACGCCCAACATGACCGGGACCGGCGCCAAGGACGGAAATGCGAAGGGCAATTTTGAGTATATCAACGCCACCATCACCGGCCTCGACATCGCCGCCAAATCGACCTTCTGGATCCGCTGGTCCGACATCGATGCCGGCGGCGCCAACGACGGCCTGGCCATCGACAACTTCTCGCTGACCGCGCAAGGCGCCCTCGCCCAGGCCTCCCTCGCCGTGCCGGAACCGGGTTCGCTGGCGCTGGCCAGCATCGCCCTGGTCGGCCTGCTGACGACCCGCCGCCGCAACCGTCGCTGAGCACAAGGGCTCGCGATTCGAGCCCTTGCGTTCTGGCCGCCCGGCACGGCCAGCACATTTCAACCTTGAAACAGGTCAGGCCGCAATCTTCTTGCATTCCTTGAGGCAGGCAGCACAGGATTCGGCGCAGGCCTTGCATTCCTCGTGGTGCTTCTCGTGCTTGCGGCATTCCTTTTCGCAATTGGCGCAGATGTCGGCGGCAACCCGGGCCAAGGCAGGCACGTATTTCGAATCCTGTCCGGCCAGCTTCATGAGCGCAGCGCACGAGGCCAGCAGTTCATTGACCGACTGGGCGCAGGCGGCCATGGTCTTGTCGCCGTTGCCGAGCAGGTAGATGCAGTGGGCCAGGCAGGCTTCGCCGGTTTTCAGGCAGTCGGCGCTGGCGGCAATCAGGGCGGCGTTGCGCCTGCCCATGCCGGGGTGATTGTGATGCGCATGATCATGCTCGCCGGCCGCCAGGGCACTGGCCGAGATGGCACCGGCCACAGCCGCCGCCGCAGTTTTCAACAGGTCGCGTCTTTCCATCGAATATCTCCTTTTTGCTTGCCATTGATGCACGCCAAACCGCAGCCTGCGGAATTTGAATCCCACGGTCAACCGGAAATTTCGCCCAAAAATGAAATTCCGTTCAGTGGCTGGTGCCTTCCGATTTCGTGATCTTGTTCCAGACGTTGTACTTGCCGACCGGCTTCTTCATCGGCAGGCGTTTCACCTCCTTGAGCGTCGCCGCGTCGTAGATGATCAGCGCGCCGTCCATGTCCCACAGGCTGGCCAGCACGTACTTGCCGTCCTTGGTGAATTCGACGTGGGCAAAGGTCTTGCCCGGTTCCGGCTTGAGTTCGGCGACGACCTCCAGCGTTTCCTTGTCGATGATCTGCATGGTGTCCTTGAACTCCTTGCTCATCATCGAATCGGTCCACGCGTAGCGGCTGTTTTCGTGACTGCGCATGAAAAAGCCGGGGCCGCGCGTCTTGATCTGCTTGATGGTTTTCCAGGTCTGCATGTCGATGATGCTGATCAGGCCTTCATTGAGGTTGGGCGTCGCCATCACGGTTTTGCCCTGCCATTTCCAGCTGATGCCGGAACCGAGGTGCGGCATGCCGGGTAGTTCAAGATCGGCAATCTTCTTGCGCGCATCGAGATTGACCACCTGGCCGGTCACTGCGGCCTTGGCGTCATTGCGCGAGGCGCCCATGACCTCGTCGTAACCCTGGGTGAAGTAGAAATCGTCGAGGTAATCGTCGAGCTGGCTGCGCTGCGGGTTGAGGAAGCCGGGGACGAAGGCGCCTTCCTTGTACTTGAAGTCGTGGATCATGCCGGCCGGGATGTCGTCGGCCTTCGGGTTGTACGACACTTCCCACACCTCCTTGACGTCCTTGAGCGCGGCGACGAAGCTCTGGCGCGGGCTGGCGTCGTAGACGGCCGAAACGCGGGAGGTCGTCTTGCCGTCCCTGTCGGCCACCGGCAGGATTTTCTTGAGGTTCAGATCGGCGTCGAGGATGACCAGGCTGTGCGGCAGATAGTTGGCCACCGCCACCCACTTGCCATCGCCCGACACCGCGGCGTTGCGCGTATTGATGCCGGCGCGCACCTCGGCGATGACTTTCAGATTCCACAGGTCGAACTTGGTGATCCAGCCGTCGCGCGAGGCGAAGAAGACGTAGCGCCCGTCCGGCGTGAACTTCGGCCCGCCGTGCAGGGCGAAGCGCGACTGGAAGCGATGGATCGGTTCCAGTTTGTCGCCGTCAAGGATGGAAACATGGTGGTCGCCGCTCTCGACAACGACGAACAGGTTCATCGGGTCGGCCTTGAACACCGGCTTGGCGGGCAAGGGCTTCGGCTCCAGCACCAGGCGCGAGGCGTTGATTTCCTTTTCGCCCCAGGCCGGCATCGGTTTGATCGGCGTGTAGGCAAAATCGATCAACGCCTTGATCTCCTCGCTCGACAGCTTGTCGCCAAAGCCTGGCATCTGGGTCGCCGAGCGCCCCTCCCTGATGATCTTTTCAGCTTCCGGCTTGCGCAGGCGGACCAGGTTTTCCGGAATCAACGCCGGCCCGATGCCGCCGAGCCGCGCCTCGCCGTGACAGGCGGCACAATGTTCGCGATAGGCCGCCGGGGCGTCGGCGGCCTGCGCCAGCTCGGCCATCATGAGCAGGGAGCAGACGGCAAAGCCGGCCGGGATCAGGATGTTCCACTTCATGATGCAATTTCCTCATCGGAAAGGTAGCAGCCCGGGTCTTCCGCCCAGATATCGCCGGTCATCTGCTGGGCGCGTACGCGGGTGTTGCCATTGCAAATCTGCAGGTAAGCACAGCTACCGCAGCGCCCCCTGACCGCCCGCGGATGCTGCTTGAGACCGGCCATCAGCGCATCCGAGGTGTCCGGCCAGATATCCGAAAACGGCCGATCCTTGACGTTGCCCAGCGTGTGGTGCCACCACATGGTGTCCGGATGCACATTGCCGAGGTTATCGATGTTGGCGACATTGACGCCCGACGAATTGCCGCCCCACTGGCGCAGCTTGGCCTCGACATGCGCCGCCTTGTCCGGGAAACGCCGGCGCACCCAGTGCAGAAAATAGACGCCGTCGGCATCGTTGTTACCGGTCGTGAACTCCTTCTCCAGCCCACGCTGGTTGTACTCCCAGCAGGTATCGAAGAGCAGGTCCATCGCCCAGCGCGTCAGCTGGTGCTGCGCGTCGTCCTTGCGGTTCTTGTTGCCGCGCCCGGCGTAGTTCAGGTGCGAGAAATAAAAGCGGTCGATACCTTCGTCCTCGACCAGCTTGAGCAGGCCGGGCAGGTCGTGCGCGTTGTCCTGCGTCATCGTGAAGCGGACGCCGATCTTCAGGCCGAGGTCGCGGCACAGCCTGATACCTTTCAACGACGCCTCGAAAGCGCCTTCCATGCGGCGAAACTTGTCATGCGTCTCACGGATGCCGTCGAGCGAAACGCCGACGTAGTTGAAATCGCACTCGGCAATCTTGTCGATGTTGCTTGCGTCGATCAGCGTGCCGTTTGACGACAGCCCGACGTAGAAACCCTTGGCCTTGGCCCGCTTGGCGATGTCGTAGATATCCGGCCGGAGCAGCGGTTCGCCACCGGACAGGATCAGGACCGGCACCTTGAAACCCTTGAGGTCGTCCATGACCGTATAGACCTGCTCGGTATTCAACTCGCCGGGAAAATTGGTATCGGCCGAAATCGAATAGCAATGCTTGCAGGTCAGATTGCAACGGCGAATCAGGTTCCAGATCACCACCGGCCCCGGGGGATTGCGCTTGGGACCAAGCGGTGTCGGCGCGGCGATTTCCTGCATGTATTGGGAGATGCGAAACATGAACGTCCTTGTTCTGGGCTTTCGGCTATTCAATGGCAACGGGGGCGACAACTCCTTGATGCGAGTCAAGCACCGCCCAACCGGGGCATTCGATGAGCATGCACCCCTTGCGGTATACTCCTCGGATGACCCCAAATGCACAAATCCTCGCCGACAACGAGCCAGCCCTCCCGAGCCGCTGGACTGCCGAGCTTGAGGCAAAACTGGCCCGCGGTGAAAAGCCCCAGGCCTGGGTCGAGATAGACCTCGACAATCGACTGCAATACGCCGCCGGCCTGCTCCTCGTCACCGACCGCCGCTTCCTCGCCTTCGCTCCGGACAACACCCGTTGGCAGGAATGGCCACTGCGCGGCGGGCTGACGCTCAATCACCACGACCACGCCGGGGTCGGTGCGCTCGAACTGGTCGATGAAAACGGCCAGCTCGCCACCTGGCGCTACACGCTGGCGAAAAACCTCGCCGCCCTGCGCGTCATCGCCGAATTCGACCTGCACCGTGCCAGCATCATCTCCGGCCAGCCCGTGCTGCGGCCAAACGAAGATTGCTGTCCGAAATGCAAGGCGCCGCTCCCCCCGGGCGAAGACGAATGCCCGGTGTGCGACCGCGAAGCCACCGTTGCGCCGTCGACGTGGACGCTGTTCCGCCTCTGGCGTTTTGCCCGGCCCTACCGCTGGCAACTGATTCTGGGTTTTGCCCTGACTTTGGCGTCGACCGCAGCAACCCTGGTTCCGCCCTACCTGACCATGCCGCTCATGGACGAGGTACTGATTCCCTTCCAGAACGGCAAACCGATCGACTGGCCGCTGGTCAGCATGTACCTCGGCGGCCTGTTCGGCGCCGCGACCCTGGCCTGGGTGCTCGGCTGGATACGCACCTACATCCTGTCGCTGGTTTCCGAGCGCATGGGCCGCGACCTGCGCACGCAAACCTACGACCATCTGCTCGGTCTGTCGCTCGAGTATTTCGGCGGCAAGCGCACCGGCGACCTCATGGCGCGCATCGGCAACGAAACCGACCGCATCAACATCTTCCTGTCGCTCGACCTGCTCAACTTCGCCACCGACGTGCTCATGATCACGATGACCGCCGTCATCCTGTTCACCATCAATCCGTGGCTGGCGCTCGTCACGCTGCTGCCGCTGCCGATCATCGGCTGGCTCATCCACTTCGTACGCGAAAAGCTGCGCACCGGTTTCGAGAAGATCGACCGCGTCTGGGCCGAAGTGACCAACGTGCTGGCCGACACCATCCCCGGCATTCGCGTCGTCAAGGCCTTTGCCCAGGAAAAGCGCGAAGGCGAGCGTTTCCGCGCCGCCAACGAGCACAACCTGCAGATGAACGACAAGCTCAACAAGACCTGGTCGGTGTTCACGCCGACTGTCACCTTGCTCACCGAAATCGGCCTGCTCGTCGTCTGGATCTTCGGCATCTGGCAGATTTCCAAGGACGACTCGACGGTCGGCGTCCTCACCGCCTTCCTCGCCTACATCGGCCGTTTCTATACGCGCCTCGATTCGATGAGCCGCATCGTCTCGGCCACGCAACGTGCCGCGTCGAGCACCAAGCGCATTTTTGACATTCTCGACCACGTGTCGAGCGTGCCCGAGCCGACCAATCCGGTGCACCTGTCGGGCGTCACCGGCCGGCTTGAACTAAAGAAAGCCAGCTTCCGCTACGGCACCCGCTCGGTCACCCGCGACGTCGATCTGGTCATCGAGCCCGGTGAAATGATCGGCCTGGTCGGCCATTCCGGCTCCGGCAAGTCCACGCTGGTCAACCTGATCTGCCGCTTCTACGACGTCTCCGAAGGCCAGGTCCTCATCGACGGCGTCGATGTCCGCTCGGTACCGGTCGCCGAGTTCCGCCAGCACATCGGCCTGGTGCTCCAGGAGCCTTTCCTGTTCTTCGGCACCATTGCCGACAACATCGCCTACGGCAAACCCAACGCGACGCGCCAGGAAATCATCGCCGCCGCCCGCGCCGCCCATGCCCACGAGTTCATCCTGCGCCTGCCGCACGGCTACGACTCGCTGGTCGGCGAACGCGGTCAGGGCCTGTCCGGCGGCGAGCGCCAGCGTATTTCCATCGCCCGTGCCCTGTTGATTGATCCGCGCATCCTGATTCTCGATGAAGCCACCTCGGCGGTCGATACCGAAACCGAGAAGGAAATCCAGAAGGCGCTCGACAACCTGGTCAAGGGCCGCACCACCATCGCCATCGCCCACCGCCTGTCCACGCTGCGCAAGGCCGACCGGCTGGTTGTCATGGATCGCGGCCGCATCGTCGAAATCGGCAACCACGACGAACTGATGGCGACCGAAGGGCATTACTTCAAGCTTTACATGGCCCAGGCCCGCAACGTCGATACCGAGCCGGAATTGCCGCGCACCCCCGAGCAGCACAAAACCCATGTGGAATGACCCCATGTCGAACGCCAATTTCCAGTTGCAACGCAATTCCTACGGTCGACTGGTATTAACAGCCGAAAATGGAATCATTCACGAAGGCGTCACCCCGGTGCGCGCCTTCCCCATCGCTGCTCCTGACGAAGGTCTGTCGCTGGTCAATTACGAAGGCCACGAAGTGGCGTGGATTGAAAACCTCGCCGACCTGCCGCCCGCCATGGCCGAACTGATCGAAACCAATCTGGCCAGCCGTGAATTCGTGCCGGAAATCGAGCGCATCATCGACGTCTCCAGCTTCGCCTGCCCGAGTACCTGGCAACTGGCGACCAATCGCGGCAAGGCTGAGCTGATCCTGAAAGGCGAGGAAGACATCCGTCGCCTGAGCCAGACCCGCCTGCTCATCGCCGATGCCAACGGAATCCAGTTTCTCGTGCGCGATCTGAGCACGCTGGATCGCCACAGCCGGAAGCTGCTCGACCGCTTCCTGTAACGCTTTGTCCGCTTGTGTGACATTTTTGCACGGCGGTCATCCGCGTCCGGACGAAAGCGTTAATAATGCTGCAATCAAATATTCATCACCGCAGGCCATCGGAGCCAGAGCCAAGAGCATGAAGAAAAAGGACATCATTTTCCGGGACACGATTTCACTGCGTGGCCCCAATATCTGGACCTACCCCCCGGTCATCGAGACCTGGATCGACATCGGCGAACTCGAAGACTTCCCCTCTGACAAGATTCCCGGCCTTTACGAGCGCCTGAGCGCCTGGCTGCCCGGCCTCGTCGAGCACCGCTGCAACTACGGCGAACACGGCGGCTTTTTGCGCCGTCTCAAGGAAGGCACCTGGTCCGGCCACATCCTCGAGCACATCGTGCTCGAACTGATGACCCTGGCCGGCCTGCCCGACGGCTTCGGGCGCACCCGCGAAACCACGACGCGTGGCGTCTACAAGCTGGTCGTTTCCAACTTCCACGAAGAAGTGACGCGCATGGCGCTCGATGTCGGCCGCGAATTGCTGCTCGCTGCCATCGCCGACGAACCCTACGATCTCGACGAAGCCATCCGCCTGCTCCGGCGCAAGGTCGACCGCAAATACCTCGGCCCATCGACGGCCGCCATCGTGCTGGCCGGCGAGAAGCGCGGCATTCCGCACATTCGCCTGCTCGACGACGGCAACCTCGTCCAGCTCGGCTACGGCGCCGCCATGCGCCGCATCTGGACGGCCGAAACCGACCAGACCAGCGCCATCGCCGAAACCATCTCGCGCGACAAGGATTTGACCAAGAAACTGATTTCCTCGGTCGGCGTCCCGGTGCCGGAAGGCCGCGAAGTCGACAGCGCCGACGACGCCTGGGATGCGGCCGAAGACATCGGCGTGCCGGTCGTCGTCAAGCCGACCGACGGTAACCACGGGCGTGGCGTCTTCATCGACCTGACGACCAGGGATGAAGTCGCCAAGGCCTATGCCATCGCCGTCGAGGAAGGTTCCGGCGTGCTCGTCGAACGTTCCATCCAGGGCATCGAGCATCGCCTGCTGGTCGTTGGCGGCAAGCTCGTCGCCGCCAATCGCAGCGACCTGATTACGGTGACTGGCGACGGCAAGTCGACCGTGCTGGAGCTGATCGACAGCCAGGTCAACATCGACCCGCGGCGCGGCACGACCGAACTGCATCCGCTGTCGATCATCAAGATCGACACCGCCGCCAAAATCGAACTCGAACGCCAGGGCCTCAACGCCGACAGCGTCCCGAGCAAAGACCGCGAAGTGCTGATCCAGCGTAACGCCAACCACGCTTTTGACTGCACCGACGAAGTCCATCCCGATACCGCCCAGGTCGCCGCGCTGGCTGCCCGCGTCGACGGCCTCGACATCGCCGGCATCGACCTCGTTTGCCAGGATGTATCCAGGCCGCTCGGCGAACAAGGCGGCGCCATCGTCGAAGTCAACGCCGGCCCCAGCCTGCTCATGCACATCAAGCCAGGCATCGGCAAACCGCGCCCGGTCGGCCAGGCCATCGTCGACAACCTGTTCACCCAGAGCGAAAGTGGCCGCGTGCCGCTGGTTGGCGTCACCGGCACCCATGGTCGCAACCCGGTCGCCAAGATGGTCGCCCATCTGCTCTATCTCTCCGGCCAGCATGTCGGCCTGGCCTGCAAGGACGGCATCTACCTCGACCGCCGCCAGGTCCAGAAGACCTGCGCCGCCAACTGGGAAGGCGGTCGCCGTCTGCTGATGAACCGCTCGGTTCAGGCCGCCGTCATCGAAAACGGCGCCGAAGTCATCCTCGGCGAAGGCCTGGCCTACGACCGTTGCTCGATCGGTATCGTCACCAATATCGTTTCCGAAGACGAAGACCTGTCGCGCTGGGATACCCAGCCGACCGGCGGCGAGTACTACACGACACCGCGCTCGATCTACCGGACGCAAATTGATGTCGTGCTGCCCAGCGGCCACGCTGTACTCAATGCCGAAGACGAACTGGTCGCCGATTTCGCCGAACTGTGCGACGGCGAGGTCATCTTCTTCGCCTGCGACCCGGCCAACCCGACACTGGTCGCCCATCTGGCCGCCGGCAAGCGTGGCGTCACGGTATTCGACAAGCGCGTCGTGCTGCGCACCGGTGCCGAAGAAACCCGCCTCAGCCGACTGGTCGATGCGCCCTACATCGGCAAGGCCAAGCACGCGAAAAACATTGCCAACGTACTGGCCGGCATTGCCGCCGGCTGGGCCATGGGCCTGAGCAAGGAAGTGCTGACGACAGGGATGAAGACCTTCGGCCTCGAACTGGCCGACCCTGCCTCGCTGATACCGCAGCTCGCCAAAAAATCGCAACCCGCCAAGAAACCGGCTACCGCCCGGAAATAACGAGGAACAAGCGTCATGGACGTTTCCCGCATTCGCGCCCTGCGCGGCCCCAACCTGTGGAGCCGGCATACCGCCATTCAGGCCATCGTCACCTGTGAAGGTGCCGAAGTTGCCATCTCTGACCTGCCCGGCTTTGAAGCCCGCCTGCGCGAGCGCTTCCCTGAATTGGGTGACCTGATTCCCGCCGATCACCTCGATACCGTCTCGATGGCCCACGCGCTGGAGTTCGCCTCCCTCGGCCTGCAAGCCCAGGCCGGCTGCCCGGTGACCTTCAGCCGCTCGGCGCAGACAGTCGACCCCGGCGTCTATCAGGTCGTCGTCGAATACACCGAAGAGGATGTCGGCCGGCTCGCCTTCGAGCGCGCCGAGCAACTCTGCCTCGCTGCGCTGAACGACACGCCATTCGATCTCGACGGCACGCTGAAGGAACTGCGCGACCTCGACGAGGATATCCGCCTCGGCCCCTCGACCGGCGCCATCGTCTCGGCCGCCCAGGCCCGCGGCATCCCCTTCCGCCGGCTGACCCAGGGCAGCCTGGTCCAGTTCGGCTGGGGCAGCAAGCAGAAGCGTATCCAGGCCGCCGAAACCAGTTTCACCAGCGCCATCGCCGAATCGATCGCCCAGGACAAGGAACTGACCAAGAAGCTGTTGCACGCCGCCGGCGTCGCCGTCCCCTACGGCCGTCCGGTCGAAGATGAAGACGACGCCTGGGTCGCCGCCCAGGAAATCGGCCTGCCGGTCGTCGTCAAGCCGCAGGACGGCAATCAGGGCAAGGGTATTTCGGTCAATCTGACGACCGAGGAACAGGTCCGCCGGGCCTATCGCGTCGCCATCGAATTCCGCGACGACATCATGGTCGAGAAGTTTCTGCCCGGCCACGACTGGCGCCTGCTGGTCATCGGTGACAAGCTGATCGCCGCCGCCCGGCGCGATCCGCCGCTGGTCATTGGCGACGGCGCGCACACCATTCGCGAACTGGTCAATATCGTCAACAGTGACCCGCGCCGTTCGGATGGTCATGCCACCTCGCTGACCAAGATCCGCTTCGACCAAATCGCCCTCGCCCGCCTTGAAGAACAGGGCTATAACGCCGAATCCATTCCCGGCCGCGGCGTGCGCGTCGTGCTGCGCAACAACGCCAATCTATCGACCGGCGGCACGGCCACCGACGTAACCGACGACGTGCATCCCGAACTCGCTGCCGCCGCCGTCGCTGCTGCGCAAACCGTCGGCCTCGACATCTGCGGCATCGACGTCGTTTGCGACACCATGCACAAGCCGCTCGACGAACAAGGCGGCGGCATCGTCGAATGCAACGCCGCCCCTGGCCTGCGCATGCACCTCGCCCCCTCTTTCGGCAAGGGCCGTGCCGTCGGCGAAGCCATTGTCGGCATGATGTTCCCGGATGGCGACAATGCCCGCATTCCGGTCGTTGCCATTGCTGGCACCAATGGCAAGACAACGACCAGCCGCCTGATCGGCCGCATCTTTGAATCCAACGGCCTGCGTGTCGGCATGACCAGCACCGACGGCATCTACGTCGAAGGCCGGCGCATCGATACCGGCGACTGTTCCGGTCCGCGCAGCGCGCGCAATGTGTTGATGCACCCGGACGTCGACGCCGCCGTCTTCGAAACGGCCCGCGGCGGCGTGCTGCGCGAAGGCCTCGGCTTCGACATGTGCGATGTGGCGGTGATCACCAACATCGGCATCGGCGATCACCTTGGTCTCAACTACATCACAACCATTGATGAGCTGGCCGTGGTCAAGCGCGTCATCGTCGAAAACGTCGCGCCCGCCGGTTCTGCTGTCCTCAACGCGGCGGACCCGGTGGTTGCCGCGATGGCCCACCACTGTCAGGGCGACATCATCTTCTTCGCCCGCGACCGCATGAACCCGGTGCTCGCCACGCACCGTGCCCAGGGCAAGCGGGTCGTCCATCTCGAGCGCGACGCCATCATTTGCAACGAAGGCCGCAAGAAGCAGCGCATCCCGCTGGCCAACATCCCGCTGACCCGCAACGGCACCATTGGCTTCCAGGTCGAGAACGCCATGGCGGCCATCGCCACCGGCTGGGCACTTGGCTATCCGTGGGAAGTCATCGAGCGCGCCCTGGCCAATTTCGTCAGCGATGCCGCGACGGCTCCCGGCCGTTTCAATGTTTTCGACTACAAGGGCGCGACGCTGATCGCCGACTACGGCCACAACCCGGATGCCATCCAGGCACTGGTCGGGGCCATCAACAACATGCCGGCCGTGCGCCGTTCGGTGGTGATCAGCGGCGCCGGCGACCGCCGCGACGACGACATCCGCCAGCAGACCGAAATCCTCGGCGATGCCTTCGACGACGTGATTCTTTACGAGGATGCCTGCCAGCGTGGCCGCGAAGACGGCGAAGTGATCGGCCTGTTGCGCGAAGGTCTGGCCAATGCCCGCCGCACCAAGCAGATCGACGCCATCACCGGCGAGTTCATCGCCATCGACACGGCACTGGCCCGCCTGCAACCGGGCGATCTCTGCCTGATCCTGATTGACCAGGTCGAAGAGGCGCTGGCGCATATTGCCCAGCGGATCAGCCAAGCACGCTGATCACAGCCGGCAGCACATCAGCCCCAGAAAGCCCGGCCAGTCCGGGCTTTCTGCATTCAGCTCGGGACTTGCCGGTGATCCACCGTCAACAGCATTTCACATTGCCGATGCAGAATCTCTCTGTCGCCTGAACCAGACCCGCCGCATGAAATTCCTCCTTGTCCTCCCGCTCCTGCTTGCCAGCGCTGTCTCCGGGGCTGACAACGACAGTTTCAAGACGCGCTGCGAAAAACTGGCGGCGGAGGCAAATTTCACTGCCGTCTTCGAGGACAAGCCGGTCAGCCGCGACGACGGCGTCCGGATGGCCGACCTGGGGCGCTTTGCCAAGGCGGGCAGCAGCCTGAACCACAGCACCCTGGGCGTAACGCGGGCCGAACCGGCTGCCAGCATGGCGCTTTCCGTGCGCACCCTGAGCAACCACGACGGCCGGGTCTGCGCCGTACCCTCGCTACAACTGAAACTGGGCTTTTCCAGCTTCGAGGTCATGCTTGCCCGGGAACTCGGCACCCACCCTTGCCGGCGACGCATCGTGGACGAACATGAGCAGGAACACGTCACCGTCTGGCGCAACCATCTCAGGATCGGCGCCCGGCTGATGCCGGTTGCGCTACGCCAGTCGCTCGGCCAGGCAGCTTATTTTTCGAGTATCGGCGAAGCCGAATCCGTGCTGCGCCAACGCGCCGACCAACAACTCGCCAGCTTGCTGAACAGGCTCAAGGAAGGAATCAATGCCGCGCATCAGCAAATCGACTCGGCGGCATCCTATCGCGATGCAGAAAACCGGATGCGGGCCTGCCCCTAGTGGTCTGCTTCGCAATTTGACGATCCATGAAAGCTTGCCTTTGTGCCCCTGGCGTTGTTGCTCATCCTCGCAATAGCTACGGCTATTGCTGCCGAGGTTGGCAAATTCGGCGCTCTCACTTTGGTCGCCAATGACGAAGCAGGCCACTAGACTGTCCAGCCGGTAAATCTCGTTTATCCGGGGAGTCGGACCGGAACAAGCAGATGGAAATAGGCCGAACGGCTCATGTTCAGCGCCTTGAACGGCAGATCAGCTGTAACACGCAGGACGTAGCATCCTGCGAAGATTTACCCAATTTCGTCCCAAACCACCCGACACCCCGAGACACCCATGAAAAAAACCCTGCTCGCCGCCGCTATTGCCGCCGCACTGATTCCTGTTACTGCCTCAGCCGCTGACCCGCTCATCAGCTTCACCAAGCAATGGACCTTCACGCACAGCACCACCCCGACCACCGGCGGGCAGACCTCCGAAATCACCGCCTTCGATGCTGCCACCAACAACCTGTGGGTGGCTGGCGTTGCTGGCATCGACATCCTCAATGCCAGTAACGGCAGCCTCATTCAGCACATCGACACGAGATCCTTCGGCGTCATAAACAGTGTCGCCATCCATAACGGTGTCGCTGCCCTGGCGATCGAAGCGCCGATCAAGACCAATCTCGGCACGGTTCAGTTCTATAACACGACGACGCGCGCCAATACTGGCAGTGTCACCGTCGGCGCCCTGCCCGACATGCTGACTTTCACGCCCGACGGATCGAAGCTGCTGGTCGCCAACGAAGGCACGCCCTTGACCTACGGCACCCGCATCGGTACCACGGTGCCACGAAACTACGGCCCCGCTAACCTCGATCCGGCCGGCAGCGTCAGCATCATCGACATGGCGACCCGCACGGTCGCCGCCACCGCCGGCTTGACCGGCGTGGCAACCACGGGCAGCAACATCCGCACCAACACCGGCATGAATTACGAGCCCGAGTACATCACGGTGAATGCTGCCGGTACCACGGCCTGGGTCGCGTTGCAGGAGGCCAACGCGGTCGGCGTGCTCGATCTGTCCACCAATAGCTTCAGCAAGATCGTCGGCCTGGGCGCCAAGGATTTCAGCCTGCCGGGCAACCAGATCGACCCACTCAACAATGGCACCGTCTCCTTCGGCTCCTACAACGTCAAGGGCCTCTACATGCCCGACGGCATCGCCGCCTACAATGCCGGCGGCAAAACCTTCGTGGTCATGGCCAACGAGGGCGACTTCCGCGAGGACGACGGCGACCGCTCTGCCGCCAGCAGCCTCGGCGCCACCGGCGACCTCGCCAACCTGCGGGTCTTGAACACCGATTCCTCGCCCGGCAATCTGTTTGCCGCCGGTGCCCGCTCCTTCTCCATCCGCGACGCCGACGGCAACCTGGTCTATGACAGCGGCAACATTCTCGACAAGGAAGCCGCTGCCCGCGGCATCTACGACGACGGCCGCAGTCGCGACAAGGGCGTCGAACCCGAAGGTGTGGCCCTGCACGTGCTGGCCGGCCGCCAACTGGCCTTCATCGGCCTTGAGCGTACGCTCAAGGGGGCCGTAGCGATTTTCGACGTTACCGATCCACATGCGGTCACCTTCCTCGACATGATCGTCACCGCAGGCGACCTCGCTCCCGAAGGTCTGACCACCTACACGATGGACGGTATCAGCTACCTGGCGATCGCCAACGAAACATCCGGGACGACAACGGTCTACAGCCTGGCGGCAGTGCCGGAACCCGAAACCTACGCGATGATGCTCGCCGGCCTCGGACTGATCGGCTTTGCGGCGCGTCGTCGGAAGCAGAAGTAAACGCCGGGCCGTGGTGGCCCGGTAAGAGAGCACGCAGTGACACACAAAAGCCCGGTAACCCGTTACCGGGCTTTTTGCCGCCTGACGAAAAATTTAGCCGCCTATCCTCAATCCGGATTTTTTTAAAATTTTCGTCGAGTAGAGAATGTCGCTGCCCCGGCAGGCATCGCCGAGCAGGGCTCGGATTTCGCCGGCCTTGGCCGCGCACTCCTCACGCGAACTGCCATGCACCATGGCAAACAGGTTGTACGGCCAGGCCGGCAGGGCGCGCGGACGGCGGTAGCAGTGGGTGACGAAATCCAGCGCACCGATGCGGGCGCCGAGTTCGTCGACCTGCTCGTCGGCGACATCCCACACTGTCATGCCGTTGGCCGTCCAGCCGATGGCGTAATGATTGGGCACGACGCCGATACGGCGGATGACGCCGGTTTCCAGCATGGCCTTCAGCCGGCGCATGACCTCGTCGGCCGGCAACCCGAGTTGCTCGGCGATGGCGTGATAGGGACGCGGCACCAAGGGCAGGCCGCCTTGCGTGGCGACGATCAGCGAACGATCAATGTGGTCGATCACAGCCGCGCCTCCAGCTTCATTTCAACGAAAAATTCGCGCTCCTTGGGGAAGGCGTAGACCGCCAGGCCGGTATCGCGCTCGATGCGGGCGATGGCTTCGGCGATACCGGTCTTCGTTTCGGTGGCCAGCACGAACCACATGTTGAGCGCGTGTTCCCGGCGATAGTTGTGGGCGACCGCGGGCAATTCGTTGACCAGCGCCGTGACTTCGTCGTAGCGCTCCTCGGGGGCAGCCAAGGCGGCCAGCACGAAGGCGCCGCCCATTTCCTCGATCTGGAACATCGGGCCGAAGCGGGTCAGTACCTTGTCGGCGAGCAGGGACTCGATCCGCTGCAGCAATTCTTCCTCACTGATGCCCAGTTGCTCGGCGGCCTCGGCGTAGGGGCATTCGCAGACCGGGAAGTCGCCCTGCAATTTTGCGAGAATTTTCCGGTCGACCGTGGAAAGCTCACGCATAGCGCGCGCCGTTCTGCTTGAAGCGGGTCAGCGAGAAAAGCACCTCGTGGGCAGCCGTTTCAAGGCCGTGGCGTTGTCGCAAGTCGGCGATGATGGTTTCGACTTCGCCGCGTTCGCGGCCGTGGATCATGCAGAACAGGTTGTACGGCCAGTCGGGCAGGCGGCGCGGCCGGCGGTAGCACAGCGTAACGGCCGGTTCTTCGGCCAGGGCGCGACCAATCTCGCTGACCTGCTCGTCCGGAATGTCGTGAACCAGCATGGCGTTGGCCCGGTAGCCGAGTTCGTGGTGGCGGACGACGACGCCGAAGCGTTTGATGGCGCCTTCTTCGAGCCAGCGGCGGATGCGGCCGAGGACTTCCGGCTCCGAGGCGCCGACGCGCTCGGCGATCAGGGCGAAGGGCCGGATGAACAGCGGCAGTCCTTCCTGCAGCACGGAAACGAGGCGGCGCTCGGCCTCGCCGATCAAAGCCGCCGGCTGCACGGGCTGGGCCATGGCAACGCTTTTTTTCTTCTCGCCGTTCAGGCAGAAACCGAGGTCGATGTGGAATTCTTCCTCAAGCGGCAGCGCCAGTAGCGGATGGCCGGCCGCCTTCTCGATGGCGCCGAGGCTGGCCTGCAGGCGCCCTTCGGTCGCAGCGGTAACGACGAACCACAGGTTGTAGCGATGCTCGCGTTCGTAGTTGTGATTGACCTCGGGGAAGCGGTTAACCACAGCGGCCACGGCCTCAAGTTTTTCCGGCGGTACGGCCATCGCCGCCAGCGTCGAGGCGCCGATGCGCTTCGGAGCAAAGACGGCGCCGACCCGGGATATCTTGCCTTCGCGGCGCAGGTTTTCGAGCCGGCCGAGAACGACCTTCTCGCCGACGCCGAGGCGCGCCGCCAGTTCGGCAAACGGTGCCGAAACCAGCGGAAAGTCGCGCTGGAAATCGTTGAGCAACTGGAAGTCGAGGCTGCTGCTGTTCATGGCCAAAGCGTCCATCAGAATCCGATGCGCACGGCGCGCGAGGTGAAGAAAATGCCGGACGGGCTTTCGGCCGGGATTTCTCCCAGTTTGGCAAAATTTTCGGTGTTGTAAATCAAAACCTTGTTGTCATCGCGCGCCGAGAGCCAGACATTCTCGCCGCGCGGGGCGAATTCCATGTGCAGGATGCCCTTGCCCGGCTCGAAGGCATGCACCACCTTGCCGGCCAGGGTGTCGATGACATCGACCTTGGCGTTGTCCGGGAAGGCAAAATTGACCCAGATCTGCCGGCCGTCGGGGCGGGCCATGACGAAGACCGGCTGACCGCGCACCGGGATGCGGCCGACTTCCTTCCAGGTCGCGACATCGACGACCAGCACCTCATGGCGGCCGATCGCCGGCAGGTAGGCCTTGCCCTGCGCCACCGACCAGCCGCGCAGGTGCGGCATCTTGAAGACAGGCAGTTTTTCCTGGCCACGGCCGTAGTTTTCGAGAATCTTCCTGGCACCCTTTTCCGGCTGCCAGAGATCAAGCATGGCGACGCCGTCTTCGCCGAAAAGACCGGCCAGAAAGTAGCGGCCATCCGGCGTCACCAGGCCGTCGTAGGGCTGGCTACCGGCCGGAAAACGCTGGGTGGTGGGCTGCCTGGGATTGCTGAAATCGGTGACGCGAATTTCGCCGCCGTCGAACAGCGCGTAGGCAAACCGGTTACCGCCCGTATCGGCCAGGCCAACAACCTTGGAGAGTTGGCCGGGGGCAAATTCCGCCGGCACCTCGGAAAGCAGTTCCAGCGTGTCGGCATCGAAAGCCTTGATGCCGCCCGGGGTGTAGTTCTGGGCGACGACGATGCGGCCGTCCTGCGAGATCGAGCCGCCGATGGCGTTGCCGGACTGGATGATGCGCTTGACGATCTTCGCTTCGAGCAGGTCGATCTTGGTCAGCCCGCCGTCGCGGCCGAAGATGAAGGCGTAGCGGCCGTCGCGCGAATAGACGGCGGAGGCATGCGAGAGGTCGCCGAGGCCGCCGATGCGCGCGTAGGGCTGGCGCGCCGTGGTGTTGACCAGCGTGACGTGGCCGCTGGCCCGTTCGATGATCAGGCCGAGATCGCCAGTACCGCGCAGTTGCGGCCCGGCACAGGCGTTGAGAAACAGGGCGAACAAGGCGATCAGCAGCAGGCGCATGGCGTTCTCACTCGGGGAATAGGGTCATCAGTTTATTGGCTATCCACGCCGCTTCGGCTTCGGACAGGAAGGCTTTCCACGGCGGCATCGGCGTGCCCGGGCGGCCGTAGTAGATCGTCGCCGCCAGCCCCTCGGCTGGCTTGTCACGCAAGGTTTCCGGCAACAAGGCCGGGCCGAGCCCGCCTTTGAGCGCCATGCCGTGGCAGGAGCCGCAATCCTGCCTAACGAGGTGCACCAGCTCTTTTTGGCGTGCGGTTTCTGGCTCGGCGGCCATTCCCACGGTGGACAGGAAAAAAAGGCCAAAAATGAAATTACTCGGCGAATTATTCAGCAACAAGGACGACCCCTTCCATTTCGGGATGCGGCCCACAATGATAGGGGTAGCGACCCGGCTTATCGAAACGACGCTGCCAGCTTTCTTCGGGGAACATCCGCTCGGATTCCAGGCCGCCTTCAGCCGGGAAGAGCACGGAGTGGCTGGTCCGCTTTTCGTGATTGGTCCACCGCACGCTGTCACCGACCTTGATGCTCGCCTCAGCCGGCAGGTATTTGTAACCCTCGATCCGCACCTCGACCACATCTCCGGCCAGCGCGGAAAAAGAAAAGAGCGCCAGCACAAGCGGCGCTCTTTTCAGGCACAGCCATCCGGGATGCTTCACGAGTCCGGATGGCATTTTGCTTTACTGCTTGGCAGCCTTCACGTCGCCGTCGGCGCCCAGACCAAGCGTGTGGCCGAAGGAAACGTGATGGAAACGACCGCCGGCGTTGTCGGCGTGGATGGCGATGCCGAACGGCACGGCCTTGCCCGGGGCCAGAACGGCGTTGCCAGCCAGCTTGCGGGTGAAGGTCACCGTGTAGGTATCGCCCGCCTTGGCGCCTTCCGCCGTCGCGCCGGCCTTGCCACCTTCCATGCTGCGCTTGTCGGTAACGTAGCCATCGGCCGACTTGCCGCTGCTCTTCCACTGCATCAGATCCATGGCGCCGGCAGAGACGTGCTTGGTCTTGTTGTCCTTGCCCTTCGGCATGCCCTTGGCGTCTTCGTGGCAGGCCGCCCAGCAGCCGGCCAGGTCAGCCAGCGGCACCTTGTCGTTCGGGAAGATCAGGGTGGCCTTGACTTCGTTATCCTTGTCGGACTTGTCGAAACTGCCCGCCGGCGCCTTGAAGGTCAGGCGAACGTAAAGATTAGTAGCGTCGAAAGCGGACTGCACGGTAACCGGATAGCTCATCGACTTGGGCGCGCCCTTGGGCTCCAACTCCTTGCTGGCCAGACGCTTCAGGTCAAGACTCAGCTTGCCGTCCTCGACGTGGCAGCCGGCGCAGGTCTCACCCTTTTTCATACCGGCAGCACCGCTGTGCTCGCCCTTACCCTGCAGCCACTCGATCGGTGCAGCACCCGGGTGGAAAACGTGGATCGTGCTCTTGGCCGCCTTGTTCCAGTCCGGTGCGGCGATGGCTGTTTGCGAACCGAGCGCGACGAAGGCGCCAAAGACTGCCAGGGAAACGAGATTCTTTTTCATCGTGCTTATCTCCACCAAAATGATTTGCTCACGGCGCAGGCCATGTCCCCCTGCGCAAATTGCTGCTGCTTCATATGCTACGGGGGCTTGCGCCCCCGTAGCTTTAAGTCACATCAAACAATCAACAGTCGATCAGTAGATGTCGTGCTGGGTGTTATAGACGTTGAACTTGCCAGTCGGCGTGATCATCTTCGGATCGGTGATCACCTTCTTCACGGTCAGCGTTTCATCGTCATAAACAACGATGGCAGACTGGTCAGCCTTGCCGCCCCACAAGGAAATCCAGACTTCCTTGCCATCAGCGCTGTATTCCGGATGCACGGCACGCTTGGTCGCTTTGACTTCCGGCATACCGGAATCCTTGGCCACGTTGATCACGCGCTTCGGCTTGGACAGGTCAGCCATATCCCAGACAGCAACGGACTCAGCCAGGGTCTTGTCAGAGTTCTGAGCGGAGTCAGCCCACAGGTGCTTGGACTTCGGGTGGGTCTTGACGAACAGGTTACCCGGAACGTGTTTGACTTCCTGAACGACCTTCCAGTTGTATTGCTTGAACTTGGCATCCGACTTCTTGTCTGAAGGCGTGCTGATCAGGGTGACAACATCGGCACCGAGGTGACCGGTTGCCCAGACCGGGCCAAACTTCGGGTGGGTGAAGTTGGCACCACGACCCGGGTGCGGAATCTTGGCGGTATCAATCAGCGCAGCCAGTTTACCGGTCTTGGTATCGACGGCGGCAATCTTGTTGGAAGCGTTGGCGGCCACCAGGAAGTAGCGCTTGGAGGCATCCCAGCCGCCGTCATGCAGGAACTTGGCGGAGGCGATGGTGGTCGTCTTCAGGTTTTCGATGTCAGAGTAATCGACCAGCAGAATTTGACCGGTCTCCTTGATATTGATAACCCATTCCGGCTTGATGAAGGAAGCCACGATGGAAGCCACGCGCGGTTCCGGATGGTATTCGCCATCGACAGTCATGCCACGGGTGGAAACGACCTTGAGCGGCTTGAGCGTATCGCCATCCATGATCACGTACTGGGGCGGCCAGTAGGAACCGGCCACGGCGTACTTGTCTTCGAAGCCCTTGAACTTGGAGGTATCGACCGAGCGTGCATCGAAACCGATTTTGACTTCAGCGACGACACCCGGTTTTTCCATCCAGAGGTCGATCAGCGACAAACGACCATCGCGACCAATCACATAAACATAGCGGCCGGAAGCCGACAGGCGGGAAATATGAACCGCGTAGCCGGTCTTGACGATGCTGCGGATTTCCTTGGTATCGCCGTCGATCAGAGCCACTTCACCGGTATCACGCAGGGTGACCGAGAAGATGTTCTTGAGGTTGTACTTGTTCATCTGCTTGGTCGGACGCTGATCGACCGGCACGATGACTTTCCAGGAATCCATGGTGTCCTTGAAGCTGTACTCCGGCGGCACATCCGGCACATTCTGGATGTACTTCGACATCAGGGAAATTTCTTCCTTGGTCAGGATGTCATCAAAGTTAACCATGCCGCCATCGGTACCGTAACCAATGATCTTTTCCAAACGCTGCTGGCCAAGCTTGAGCATGCCGCCTTCGGTGACGTTGCCGTCCTTGTCCTTCTTCGACCAATGCGGCTCAAGGTTCTTGCCGGTGGCCCCCTTGCGCAGCACGCCGTGGCAACCGGCGCAACGCTCGAAATAAATCTTCTTTGCAGTTTCTTTTTCAGCAGCCGTCAAGCTCGGCGCCGCCTTGGCGGTTTCCTGAGCAAAGGCCGAACCCATGGCGACAGCCATGGCGCTAAGTGCAAGCATCCCCACTACAGATTTCTTCATCTTTCTATCTCCTGTATCGAAATAATTCGCGTCCATCTCCCTCAACGCGATGTCCGTAAGGTTGAACCTGAGCCTCTTCTGCATCCTTGATGCCCATCAATATTTTCAAGCACAAAAAAATCGTTGCATTCAATCACTTATAGTTATTTATAACTATATCGCTAATACTTTGGACGTATATTCACCATAGATTGACTTCCCGCTATTGGCAGGCGCCCTGTCCCGCATTAGGATGGCCGCCCAAAGGCAGGGATAACGCATGAACAAGCTCAACAAACTCGCAGCCGGAAAAGTCTGGCTGGTTGGCGCCGGCCCCGGCGATCCGGACTTGCTGACCATCAAGGCAGCGCGCCTGATAGCGGCCGCCGATGCACTCGTCTACGACCATCTGGTCAGCGACGGCATCATGGACCTGGCCCGCGCCGACGCCCGGCGCATCTACGCCGGCAAGGAAGCGTCGAAGCACACGCTGCCCCAGGATTCGATCAACGAATTACTGGTAAAACTCGCCGGGGAAGGCCTCTCGGTCGTCCGCCTCAAGGGCGGCGACCCGTTCATCTTCGGCCGCGGCGGCGAAGAACTCGAAACCCTCGCCGCCTCCGGCACCCCCTTCGAAGTCGTCCCCGGCGTCACCGCTGCAGCCGGCTGCGCCGCCTATTCCGGCTTCCCGCTGACCCATCGCGATCATGCCCAGTCGGTGACTTTCGTCACCGGGCATCTCAAGGACGGCACGGTCAATCTCGACTGGCCGGCGCTGGCCCGGCCGCGACAGACCGTCGTCTTCTACATGGGCATCGGCGCCGTCGAAGAAATCTGCCGGCAAATGATCAAGCATGGCCTGCCCTCGCTGACCCCGGCCGCGGTCATTCGCAATGGCACCCAACCCGACCAGAAAACCCTGCTCGCCACGCTCGGCACCCTGCCCCATCGCCTCGCCGAATTCGGCATCAAGCCACCGGCGTTGATCGTCGTCGGCAGCGTCGTCGGCCTGCACGAAAAACTCAACTGGTTCGAAAAACAGTGAAACTTCTGTGGCTCATTCCCCTCCTGTTCGCCACCTCGGCCCAGGCTTATACCGGCCAGGAACTGCGCGGCGACTGTCAGGTGGCAGATGAAATGTACGCCGGGCAAAAGTCCAGCGACCCTTTCCAGGCGATTCGCAGCGCCCGCTGCATCGCCTACGTCGCCGGCTTTGCCGACAGTTATGCGGTCAGCGACTATCTGGCCGAACAGGTAGGCGTCAAATTGAATGCCTTCTGCCTGCCAAAAGACGCCGACCTTTCGCTGCGCCTTGTCCGTGCCGTCGTCATCCATGTCGAACGCGTTCCACCCACCACCACCGTCAGCCCGGCCACGCTGGTCGCCGGCGCACTGGCCAAAGCCTTCCCATGCAGCGATTCACTTGAACCAAAGAAGTGATTCGTGGATAATCCGCCCTCCGATTGCCCCGGTGGCGGAATCGGTAGACGCAGCGGATTCAAAATCCGCCGCCGAAAGGTGTGCCGGTTCGAGTCCGGCCCGGGGCACCAATAATTGCAAAACGGCTTTCCCTGCGGAAGGCCGTTTTTGTTTCCAACTGGAATTTTGCCCATGTCGTTGACCGTCGACGACTTCGACTTCCCTCTTCCGCCCGAACTGATCGCCCAGCACCCGGCCGCCGAACGCACGGGCAGCCGCCTGCTGCATGTCTGCGGCCAATCCCACGGTCAACCGGAAATTGATCGCAAATTTGAAAACCTGCCGGAATTGCTGAAAGCGGGCGATCTGCTGGTTTTCAACGATACCCGCGTGATCAAGGCACGGTTTTTCGGCTGCAAGGAAACCGGCGGGCTGGTCGAGGTCATGCTCGAACGCATCGTCGACGCCACCCATGCCATCTGCCAGATTCGCGCCAGCAAGGCGCCAAAACCGGGCAGCATCCTGTTGCTGGGCGACGCCTTCGAGGTTTGCATGACCGGCCGCGCCGGCACCGACGGCGATTTTTTCGCCCTGGAACTGGTCGACACCACCGGCGATTTCTGGGAACTGGCCGAGCAGCATGGCAAGCTGCCGCTGCCCCCCTACATCGAGCATCCGGCCGAAGGCGCCGATGAAACACGCTACCAGACAGTCTACGCCCGGGAGCCGGGCGCCGTCGCCGCCCCCACGGCCGGCCTGCATTTCGATGAGGCCATCCTGGCCAGGCTGCGGGCGCAAGGTGTCAATACCGCCTTTCTGACGCTGCACGTCGGCGCCGGCACCTACCGCCCGATGCGCGTCAAGAAGATCGCCGACCACCGCATGCACAGCGAGCGTTTCGAGATTCCACAAGCCACGGCCGAGGCCATTGCCGCCACCCGGGCTGCTGGCGGCCGGGTCATCGCCGTCGGCACGACCAGCCTGCGGGCGCTCGAATCAGCCGGTAACGACGACGGCACGGTACGCGTCGGCGCGGCCGAAACGAGCATTTTCATCACCCCCGGCTACCGCTTCAAGGTCGTCGACCGGCTGATCACCAATTTTCATCTGCCGAAATCGACGCTGCTCATGCTCGTTTCGGCCTTTGCCGGCTACGCCAACATCCGCGCCGCCTACGCCCACGCCGTGGCCGAGCGCTACCGCTTCTTCAGCTATGGCGACGCCATGCTTCTGGAAAAGACGGATGCCCAATAACCCATTTGAACCGCAGAGACTCGGAGAAAGACAGGGAGCAATCTTCGCTCTCGCCGGCTTTTCTCTGCACCTTCGCGTCTCTGCGGCAAGGTCTTTTACCCATGAACTTTGAACTCCTCAAAACCGATGGCGCCGCCCGCCGCGGCACGTTGACGCTGGCCCACGGCCAGGTCCAGACCCCCGTCTTCATGCCGGTCGGCACCTACGGCACGGTCAAGGCGATGACCCCAAAGTCGCTGGAGGAGATTGGTGCCCAGATCTGCCTCGGCAACACTTTCCACCTGTGGCTGCGGCCGGGGCTCGATGTCATCAAGGCGCACCACGGCCTGCACGATTTCATGAACTGGCAGAAGCCGATCCTCACCGATTCGGGCGGCTTCCAGGTCTTTTCGCTCGGCGCCATGCGCAAGATCACCGAGGAAGGCGTCAAGTTCAGCTCGCCGCACGACGGCGCCAAACTCTTCCTGACGCCGGAAATCTCGATGCAGATTCAGAAAATGCTGAATTCCGACATCGTCATGATCTTCGACGAATGCACGCCCTACCCGGCAACGCACGAAGAAGCGGCCAAGTCGATGCGCATGAGCATGCGCTGGGCGCAGCGTTCGCGCGACGAGCACAACAAGCTGGAAAACAGCAACGCGCTGTTCGGCATCATCCAGGGCGGCATGTACGAAGACCTGCGCGACGAGTCGCTGGCTGGGCTCGACGACATCGGCTTCGACGGCATGGCCATCGGCGGCCTGTCGGTTGGCGAACCGAAGGAAGACATGGTGCGCGTTCTCGCCCACGTCGCGCCGCGCATGCCGACGCACAAGCCGCGCTACCTGATGGGGGTCGGCACGCCGGAAGACCTCGTCCGCTCGGTCAAGGCCGGCATCGACATGTTCGACTGCGTGATGCCGACGCGCAACGCCCGCAACGGCCACCTGTTCACGCGTTTCGGCGACGTCAAGATCAAGAACGCCCGCTACAAGCTGGACACCGGCCCGCTCGATCCCAGCTGCAGCTGCTACACCTGCACCCAGTTCACGCGCAGCTACCTGCACCACCTGTTCCGCCATGGCGAAATCCTCGGCGGCATGCTCAACACCATCCACAACCTGCATTTCTATCAGGTCATCATGGCCGAGATGCGTGCCGCCATTGAATCCGGCACGTTCACCGAGTGGTCGGACGAGTTTGTCCGCAAACGGTCATCCGGCGAGTGATAGAATCGCGCGTTCTGAATTTCTTAGTTATCCGGAGTTACCACAATGATTAGCCTTGCCCACGCCCAAACCGCTGCTGCCTCCGCCGACCCGACGGGTGGCCTGATGCAGATGCTGCCGATGATCCTGATGTTCGTCGTGCTGTGGTTCTTCATGATTCGTCCGCAAATGAAAAAATCCAAGGAACACAAGGCCCTGCTCGCCGGGCTGGCCAAGGGCGATGAAATCGTCACCCAGGGCGGCATCGTCGGCAAGGTGACCAAGGTCGGCGACAGCTACGTCTCCGTCGAAATTGCCGAAGGCACCGAAGTCGTCGTACAGAAGCCGTCGATCGGCCTGGTTCTGCCCAAGGGCACCTTGAAATCGCTGTAAGCGATTTCGGGAAATGGGGATTAGTGATTGGTGAAGGGTGAAATCCCTTCCTGTTCCTAACCCCTATCCCCATTTCCCAATAACCAATACCGCCTCACCAAAACATGAATCGCTACCCACTCTGGAAGTACATCACCATCGCTGTCGCGTTGCTGCTGGGCTTCGTCTACACCCTGCCCAATTTCTTCGGCGAATCGCCGGCCGTGCAGCTATCCAGCGCCAAGGTCACGATCAAGGTCGACGCCAAGGCCCAGGCCCGTGCCGAGGAAGCCCTGAAGACCGCCGGCATCACGCATGACGGCATCCAGCTCGACAATGTCGGCGTCAAGGTCCGCCTGACCAGCACCGACATTCAGTTGAAGGCCAAGGACATCCTGGAAAAAACCTTCAACCCGGATGCCTCCGATCCGCAGTACGTCGTTGCGTTGAACCTGCTGACCGCCTCGCCAAGCTGGCTGACTTCGCTCAATGCGCTGCCCATGTATCTCGGCCTCGACCTGCGCGGCGGCGTGCATTTCCTGCTGCAAGTGGACATGAAGGGTGCGCTGACCAAGAAGCTCGACTCGACCTCGGCCGACCTGCGCACCGTGATGCGCGACAAAAATATCCGCCACGGCGGCGTCAATCGTGAAGGCGAGCGCATCGTCGTCAGGTTCCGCGACAACGAAACCCGCGACAAGGCCCGCTTTGCCATTGGCGACAGCCAGCCCGACCTGCTGGTTACCGAAGCCGGCGATACCAGCGAACCGCGGCTGGTCGCCACGCTAAAGCCGGAAGCGCTCAAGAAACTGGGCGAATTCGCGCTCAAGCAGAACATCACGACCCTGCACAACCGGATCAACGAACTCGGCGTCGCCGAGCCGATCATCCAGCAGCAGGGCCAGGACCGCATCGTCGTCCAGTTGCCCGGCGTGCAGGACACCGCCAAGGCCAAGGACATCCTCGGCCGCACGGCGACCCTTGAAATCCGCATGGTCGACGACTCGACCGGCGCGCTGGAAGCCGCCCTGGCCGGCAACCCGCCCTTCGGCACCGAGGTTTACACCGAACGTGGCGGCCAGCCGCTGCTCGTCAAGAAGCAGGTCGTGCTGACCGGCGACCGTCTGACCGACGCCCAGCCCGGCTTCGACAACCAGACCAACGAAGCCGCCGTCCACCTGACGCTCGACTCGGCCGGCGCCCGCATTTTCAAGGACGTCACGCGCGAGAACATCAACAAGCGCATGGCCATCCTGCTCATCGAAAAGGGCAAGGGCGAAGTGGTGACCGCCCCGGTCATCCGCAGTGAAATCGGCGGCGGCCGCGTGCAGATTTCCGGCCGCATGAGCACCATGGAAGCCAACGACACGGCACTGCTCCTGCGCGCCGGTTCGCTGGCCGCGCCGATGGACATCATCGAGGAACGCACCATCGGCCCGTCGCTCGGCGCCGAGAACATCAAGAAGGGCTTCAATTCGACGATGTGGGGCTTCGCGGCGATCGCCGTCTTCATGATCCTCTACTACCAGATGTTCGGCGTCGTCTCGGTGATCGCGCTGGCCTCCAACCTGCTCTTCCTGGTCGCCATCCTGTCGCTGTTGCAGGCTACACTGACGCTGCCCGGCATCGCCGCCATCGCGCTGACGCTCGGTATGGCCATCGACGCCAACGTGCTGATCAACGAACGTATCCGTGAAGAACTGCGCGCCGGCATGCCGCCGCAGGCGGCGATTTCGGAAGGCTATGAGCGCGCTTTCGGGACCATTCTCGACTCCAACATCACGACGCTGATCGCCGGCCTCGCCCTGCTGATTTTCGGCTCCGGTCCGATCCGCGGCTTTGCCGTTGTTCATTGTCTGGGCATCCTGACCTCGATCTTCTCGTCGGTCTTCGTCTCGCGCGGGCTGGTCAATCTGATCTACGGCCGCCAGAAAAAACTGACCAAAGTGGCCATCGGCCAGATCTGGAAGCCTTCGGCATGATCAGGCGGAACTGGTTATTGGGGATGGGTGATGGGGGATAACCGGCCACATCGGCAGTTGCTGGCTTGGCAGAAATCAATCGATCTGGCCAGCGCTGTTTATGCGACCACATCAACTTTTCCGAAGGAAGAAATTTATGCCCTTACTTCCCAAATGCGACGGTCTGCAGTTTCAATCGCTTCAAACATCGCAGAAGGTGCCGCACGTGGCAGCAGAAAGGAATTCGCTCATTTCCTGGGGATCGCCCGCGGCTCACTCAGTGAGTTGGACACCCAACTCGTTATTGCGCAGAAAATTGGCTATATCACCGCTCCCCAAAGCCTCGAAGAAAACATAAACCACATCTTCAAGCTACTCAACGACCTGATCACAAAAGTAAAAGCTGACGCCTCTACCCAATAACCAATCACCAATAACGAATCACCGACACCATGGAATTTTTCCGCATTCAGAAAGACATCCCGTTCATGCGCCATGCGCTGACGTTCAATGTCATTTCCCTAGTCACCTTTCTCCTCGCCGTCGTCTTTCTCTTCACCAAGGGTCTGCACCTGTCGGTCGAATTCACCGGCGGCACACTGATCGAAACCCACTACCAGCAGGCTGCCGATCTCGAAAAGATTCGCGGCGCGCTGGGCAAGGCCGGTTTTACGGATTACGCCGTGCAGAACTTCGGTTCGTCGCAGGACGTCATGATCCGCCTGCCCCTGAAGGCCGACCAGAACACCAACCAGATCGGTGAATCGGTCATGAAGTCCCTGGAAGCCGAAGCACCGGGCGCCGAATTGCGTCGCGTCGAATTCGTCGGCCCGCAGGTTGGCAAGGAACTCGCCGAAAACGGCGCCATGGCCCTGCTGCTCGTCATCATCGGCATCGTCATCTACCTCGCCTTCCGCTTCGAATGGCGCTTCTCGGTCTCGGCCATCATCGCCAACCTGCACGACGACATCATCATTCTCGGCTACTTCGCCTTCATCCAGTGGGAGTTCTCGCTGTCGGTGCTGGCCGCCGTGCTCGCCGTGCTCGGCTACTCGGTCAACGAATCGGTCGTCGTCTTCGACCGCGTCCGCGAAACCTTCAAGAAGGTCCGCGGCCTGAGCACGCCGCAAGTCCTCGACCACGCCATCACGAGCACCATCAGCCGGACCATCATCACCCACGGCAGCACCCAACTCATGGTGCTGTCGATGCTGATCTTCGGCGGCGAAACCCTGCACTACTTCGCCATGGCCCTGACCATCGGCATCTGCTTCGGCATCTACTCCTCGGTGCTGGTCGCCAGCCCGCTGGTCATGTGGCTTGGCGTCTCGCGCGAGCAATTCATCAGCAAGCCCAAGGTCATCGAAGGCGCCAACGAGGACGGCGCTGTCGTTTAACCCTTGAAACCTCAGTTGGACGTGGCAGATGGTGCGCCCGGGCGGGATGACCGGCGCCAA
>JAUYEI010000075.1 GCA_030691385.1 Azonexus sp. | reverse complement strand
ATGGCGGCGGAATTTGGCGTCGAGCGGTTGATGAACAAGGGGCCCGGCGGGCCCCTTGTCTTTGATACCGCGTGAGCCCCTCAGAAAGGCGGATCGGTCACCGGTTGATGGTTGCGCGTGATGCGTTCGTCGCGGTATTTGTCGAGTAGAACGCTTTCATAGTGCGTCCATATCCGGTCGCGCAGATCATCGAGTAGTTCAATCACGGCCATGGCCTGCTCGGGCGACCACTGGGGATCGATGAAGAATGGCAAGCCGTGGTGCAGGCCGGAGGGTTGATGATGCGACTTCATGGCACCTCCCTGGTTTTACGCTTTTTCGATTTGGCCGCAGCCGCCTCCAGCGCCTCCTTGCGCCGGAACGAGTCGCCCTTGATGGCGAGGATTTCCGCGTGATGCACCAGGCGATCAATCATGGCGACGACACAACTGGCGTTGGGAAACACCTCGGACCATTCCGAGAAGGCCTTGTTGGTGGTGAGCAAGGTGCTCTTCTTCTCATGCCGGCGGTTGATCAACTCAAAGAGCAAATCGGCGTGGCGGTTGGAATAGGAAAGGTAGCCGACCTCGTCGATGACCAATAGGTCTGGGGCCGCATAGCGGCGCAGCCGGTAACGCAGGGCCGAATCGCTATCGAGGCTGGCCAGTTCGCCGAGCAATTGCCCGGCGGTGGCGAACAACACCGTATGCCCCTGCAACACCGCCTGATGGGCGATGTTCTGGGCAATCATCGTCTTACCCAGGCCGCTGCTACCGATCAGGATGGCATTGGTCGCGGAATTCAGGAAGTCGAGGGTCATCAATTCGGCAATGGCGCGTTGATCGCATTGCTCTGGCCAGGCCCAATCGAAGTCGGCCAGCGGCTTGAACCGGCCGATATGGGCGCAGCGTAGTCGTCGCTCGAGCGAGCGGCGGGCCCGTTCGGTTTCCTCCCAGTCCAGCAAAGGAGCGAGCCAGGGCTGGTTGGCACACTCGGACCAATGCGCCAGCACCCCGTGCAGTTGTAAGGCAGATGCCCGTTGGCGGGGATCAGGCGTGCTCATCGGCGTTCTCCATCAAGGTGTCGTAGTCATCAAGGCGGTGCGGCCGGACGGGGGCATCGCGACGTTTGACGTGATCCGGCAAACACACGGCCAGCGGTGGCGGCTCTGCCTGCGCTTGCCGGCGCTGTTCCAGTGCCAGACGTACGGCATTCGGATGCGGTACCCCGCGCGCCAGGGCCTCGTCAATCGCCACGGTGAGTTCGGCCACGCCATAGCGTTCGAGCAATTCGGCCAGCGCCCGCACCGTCCGCCCCAGCGGCTCGCCCCGCTCGACGGCGCCGCTCAGCAGTGCCTGACTGGCCGGTACGGCCTGAACCAGTTGGTCGGTGCCCCGATGGGCGCTGGCCTGATGCTTGTCTGCCACCAGTGCCGCAATGTGCTCGGGCATTTCAATCTGCTGCTGGCGGTCATAGCTGCGCGGATGGGTGGCGATCACCGCCTGCCCCTCAAGAATGCGCACCTCATCCGGCGTCGCGGACACGGTCAGCGAGCGCGAGACGCAGGTATGCGGAATCGAGTAGTCATTGAGGTCAAAGCGCACATAAGGGGTCTTGCCGGCCGAGACGACTTTGATCTCATCGCTGGGAAAGGGATTACCGGGCATCTCCAGCAAGCGAGCCTGTTCCTGGGCAAACGCCTCACTGACCGTGCGTGTTTCGTCTTCCGGGCAGCGCCGTTCTCCGGCCTGCGCCACCACCCAGGCATCGGCCTGAGCATTGAGGTCAGCGAGATCCGCGAAACTGCGTCCGGCAAAGAAGCTGTCACGGATATAGCGGATGGCCCGCTCCACACGTCCCTTCTCGTTGCCACGCGCCACGGCGACCGGGCGGGGCTCGAAACGATAATGACCAGCCAGGGCCAGCAGCGTCGGGTTGAAACGGATGACGGGGCCTTGTCGCTCCAGCACCGCACTCTTGAGATTGTCGTAGAGGGCGACGCGGGGAATCCCCTGCCAAGCCTCAAACGCCGCCACATGGCCACGCAGGAAATTCTCCATGTGGGCGCCGGGATAGAAACGCAGGAAGATCTGCCGCGACCAGGAGAGCACCGCAACGAAGGCCATCAACGGCCGGCGTGCCTTGCCGATCTCGAGGTGGCCGAAGTGCCCCCAGTCCACCTGCATCTGTTCGCCCGGCAAGGTCGAGAGGCGCAGGAAGGCTTCGCTCCTGGGCTGGGGTCGATGATGGGCGATCAGGTGCCGGAAGTGATCCGGGCGTCCGGGGTAGCCACGATCCTTGACCATCTCGTAGAGGCGGGAGGCGCACAGACGGGGAAACCGGGCAAGGGTCTCCAGAACAAAGGGAAGGTAAGGATCAATCGCCGAGGGTCGGTGGATCTGCTTGATGGCTGGCAAGCCAGCCTGGGTCAGGACGCGGGCCACGCTGTCGCGATGTAGGTTGAGTTGGCGGGCGATGGTGCCCACCGGCCAGCGTTCGGCGTGGTGGTAGCGCAGGATTTGCGCTTCAGTTTCAGGGGTGAGGGCCATGTATGTTCCTGTGAAGTCGGTTTCGGCGAATCCGACCGCGCAGGAAATCCAGGCGGACCCCGTCCGGCAAGGGGCGATGGCAACGACAGCACTGCCAGGGCAACGGATTTACCGGCACGATCGGTTCAGAGCGCAGTGGAACAGCGGGCACCTTGGGTGGGGAACCCTGATGCGTCACTTTCTGGGGTTTTGCCCGATAGCGACGCTGGCGTTCGGCGTGCGCATGACGGCCCCGGCGCGTCGCTTGATAGCGGCAACCGGCAGCCTGGATGGCGATGCGTCGTGCCTGATCGGCACACCTCGCGGTGCAGTAGCGGTGACCCCGATCACAGTGACTGCAAATGATCACGGCGGTGCGGCAACGCGCACACAGGTAGCGTCTTCCAGGGAGGTCCATGGGCAGAAAGGGCCAATGGGGGAAGACAGCAAGCCCGCTTCGTGAAACACTCTGCATGCAGCGTTGCCCGTCAGGACAGCGGGGCGCGGCATCGGAACTGGCTTGGCGGTTGGGACCGATGTCGCGCCGGCATCTCCACCGGCTGAGGTGCTTTTACCGCATTGGCAGCCTAGGTGCTACTGCCTCGCCCAACACCGCCATCCCCAGCCCTGCCGCACTTCGTTTGCCAGACGGTAGTTTGCTCCGCAAACCGCCCGCCGGGAGCCCTGCGGGCCGCCGGTCAAAACCATCATAGTTAAGCCTACCAACAGGCAAAACAAAAACCCTTGTCCCTGACTGTCTTCAGAACGTCGACGCCAAATTAGTGCGGAAATTGAGCGCCGTTAACATCTGGCGTTCCGCCGCAGATGGATTGCAACACTAGTCCGTTCCGCTCGGTTTTCAGCCGATGTCGAGCTCGCCCATCGCCGATCGAAACGGGTAAAAATACGGGTAAAAACTTGGTCGAAATTTCCGAAGACGTGCAGGTGTGTGGAATAGAGGCAATGGTTCGATTCTTCTCATGGCACCAACGGCTGTGCCGGCAGGCCGCCCTGTGGCGCGCTCAGATGCCGGCCAGGCCGATCTGGTTCCGTCCCGCGCGTTTGGCCAGGTAGAGCCCGGCATCGGCCGCCTGCAATAATTGCTGCGGCAGGCTGACGGAGTCTGGATTGATACTGGCGACGCCGAAACTGCAGGAAACCAGACCACCCACACCCCGTGCATGCGGAATGCACAGTTCGCGCGCTGCCCGCCGCATGCGTTCGGCCACGGCACGGGCGCCTTCGTTGTCGGTGCCGGGCAGGATGGCGGCAAATTCCTCGCCGCCATAGCG
>JAUYEI010000073.1 GCA_030691385.1 Azonexus sp. | reverse complement strand
CGACGTTAATGAAGCAAATCCATAATTGCCAATGATGAGCAATTCGCTATTGCCGCCTAAAAACGGTTAGCCGGGGCTGCTAGAGCCTTGTTACCAAAGATAGCCGGCGGGGACTTCGGTCCCCGTCGTCACGTCCGGCGTCCAGATTTCAGTTGTCGAGCCGGAAGACGACCGGCACGATGACCGTCGCCTCGATGGCTTCGTTGCCCCGTTTGGCCGGTACGAAGCGCCAGCGGGCAACCGCTTGCCGGGCGGCTTCGTCCAGGCGTTCGAAACTGCTGGTTTTTTCAAGGTCGACCGCAGATGGCTGTCCATCTACGGTGACCCGCACCTTTAGCAGGACTTTACCTTCCTCGCCAAGGCGGCGGGAGAGCGGTGGATATTTCGGTTCCGGGTTGTTGAGATAAGCCGCGTCGAAGCGGGCGGCGGCTACTGGTGCGGCTGGGGTTTGCACAGAGGCTGGTGTTGCTTGGGGCGTGGGCTGTGTGCTGACCTGGGCTGCTACAGTGTAAGCCGGTGTCGGGGCGCTTTGTTCTGGTTGCATTGCCAGGACAGGGGGGCTTGCCTGCGCCGGCCGTTCACGGACTGGGCGAGTTGTCGTGGTAGGCTGGGACGGCTGGGTTTTTGCCGGCTCGATCAGCCTGGGTGATACGGCGTCGACCAGCCTGACCATCATGGTTTCCGGTGGAGAGGAATCGAGCTTGCTAATCGCGATCTGCAGCGGGTAGAACAAGGCGGCCGCATGCAAGACGGCAGCAATCAGGAAAAAGCGACCGTTACGTTGCCATTCTGGCAACGCTGATGAAAGAGGTAGGCGGTCAGTCGTCATGTCGCTATTTTACGTGTTCACCTACCCAGCTTTCGAGACGTTCAAGAGGAATCACGCCGGAGTGCCCCTCACGCCGATGACGGGCATTGAAGAAGTAGGTGCGGGGAAGCTCGCCATACCAGCGCCGGTCGATTTCGAAGCGCAGTTTTTCGGGTTGCGGGTCGGCAAAAACCCATTGCTCTGTTTTCCCAAGGCCGTAGCTTCGCGCCAGTTTTTCAAGCAGCTGTGCCTCGTCCGGTGTGTCTGTGGCAACGAGCACGATGTCCACTCCGGGATGTTTCCTCGCCAGTTCGCCAAGGTTCTTGAGTTCGGCCGGGCAGTGCGCGCAAGCGTTGGACCACAGGCTCAGGATGAAGGGTTTGCCGGTACGATCGGCCAGTATGGTCTGGAGACTGCTTGGCGTGAAAAAGCGTGTCTCGGCGTGGGTGGCGTCGGAGAGCACCGCGAGCAGGAGCAGAACAAATTTCATGTCCCGACCCGCAATGCCTTGAAGCCGTCTTCGGCTGTGTTCCAGATCAGCCAGAGGCCATCCTGGCCGCGGATTAATTGGGGATAGTCGGCCGCGCCCCGCGTACTGGCCAGAATGCCGGGGGTGGACCAGTCAGTGCCACGATTGGTTGAGTGCATGCGCATGATCCGGTTCGCGTTTCCATCGAATTCGCGCCAGACGAGGGTCACTTCGTTGCCGGAGACCGCGACGGCAGGATGGCCGGCCTGTGCATCCAGATTGCCAAAGGGCATGGAATCGTTCATCTGCTTGCCGTCGATGCGGCGGTAGTGGGGGCCAGGTGATTTCTCGGCGCCGGTGAACCAGACGATATGCCGTGCGCCTTCCGCATCGATGGCGATGGCGCCGCCATGGTGTGGGCAGGCGTCGATTTTCCAGTCATCTTCCGAGACCCGGTGCAACGGTTCACCAAGCCTGGCCAAGGCAAAGTCACGAACGTTTCGACCGAAAATGTGCCGCCAGAAGACCACCGGCGTGCCGTCGCGGTCGCTCGCCATGCCGATCCGGCAACACTCGCAGGAGTGATCCGCCAGTTTGCGGTTGGCTTCGAAGCTGCGCCCGCCATCGGTTGAACGCGCGGTATAGATTGCTGCGCCGCGATATTCGGCTCGGTCGGTGCCGTCCCGCTTGTCTACCCAGGACAGGGTGAGACCCTGCTGGTCGGCCAGCATGGCATTGAAGCGGTGGGTGATCGGCCGCGTGTCGTCATTGACCGTGATCGGATCGCTGAAGCTGAGGCCGCCGTCCAGGGAGACGGCAAAGCGGATATGACCGGCGAAGGGTTGGGGTAGCGCCTGCGTCCAACTCAGATAGATGCGCTTTCCGACGATGGCAATTTGCGGCCGCGCCTCTCCATCGGAGGAAATCAGTTCGGGTTCCCGGTTGACCGTGAGCGGTGCCGAAAAATGGGCGCCACCATCGTCGGAATGGCTTAGCTGGAGGTGTTTGCCGACGGTTTGTACCCGCCAGAGCCGCCCCGCCGGGTCGAAGCTGGCGGCAACGGCGAGGCGCGGTGCCTTTTCCTGATTTTCCTGCCAGACCTTGGCGTAGTCACGCTTTGGTGCCTGGTGGGCAGCGTGGTCGTGCGCCACCGCCGCACCTGATATCAGGCAGGCAATGGCAAGCGAGGTGAGCTGTCTTACCACTTGGCTTGCACGCCCAGGGTGAAGGTGCGCGGCAACCCTGGCGCGAAGGTGTCGAAGCCGGAGCTGACCCCGGTGCTTTGGGCGTAGCGCTGGTCGGTCACGTTGTGAACGTTGCCGAACAGGTTGATGTCGCGGGAAATCGGGTAGGTGCCGCGCAGGTTGGCCAGATCGTGGCCGGCATACTTCGAGGTGTTCGCCGCGTTGGACCACCAGCTACCGAAGTGCAACCATTCGAGCTGAACCATGCCGACCTTGGCGTTACCAAAAGTCAGGCGGGTGTTGGCGATGGTGCGCGGGGCCAGTTCCATTTCCTTGCCGCTGAAATTGCCATCCTTGGTAACCCAGCTTTCGTACGTATGTTTGGCGTAGGAAAGGGCAGTATCGACGCGCCAGAGTGATGCAAGCTGGACGCCGGCACCGATTTCAATGCCCTTGTGCAGCGTCTTGCCTGCATTGGTGGTGGTCGAGGCGTTGGTCACCGGGTCTTTCGAGCCAAGGATGTCGTCCTTCTTGGTCATGAAATAGGCCGAAATTTCGTAGTTGACCGCAGCACTGGCCCGGCCGCGCAGCCCTATTTCATAACTGTCCACCTTGATCGGCTTGAGGGTGCGGGCTGATTCGGCCGCGGCACGTGCGGCGGCAGCGCTGGCGGCGACGGCTGGTCGGAAGAGCTGGCCTTCCGATGGGGTGCGGAAGGCGTGGTTGTAGGCGGCAAAGGCGTTGAGGGCCGCGTTGAAGGTATAGGTGGCACCCAGTTTCGGGCTCAGGTGGCCGAAATCGACATCAGTGTTGCCGACTTGGCCGTAATAGGCGGTTCCGGTCTGGATCGGCGTCGTCCCGAAGTGGTTGTCGAACTTGTAGCTGACGTGGTCGTAACGCAGGCCCGCCGTGATGCGCAGCTTGTCCGTCGGTGAAATCTCGCCGTGCAGGTAAGGCGAAACGCCCTGATAGGTCACGTCATAATCGTAAATGCGCGGCCCGGTCGTGTAGCTGGTATAAACGCGGGTGTAGCCGCTGCCGATCGCTGTGGTGGCGATGCGGTTTTCGAGGCGGCTGCCGGGGCTGTGGTCGAGGTCGATGCCCACAATCAGACGGGTGCGCAGCGGGGCGAAGTCGTGGCGGTACTTGATCTGGGCGCCAAAGGACTGGTTTTCGGTGGTGTAGATCGTCGGATCGTAGGACAGCGACCAGTTGGCCAGCAGGTCCATCGAGTTATTGCGGTAGTAGGGGGTGATGCTGAGCAGCGAGTTGCCCGATTCCTTTTCATAGGCGCTGGAGAGCCGGAAAGCCTGAACCTTGCGCAGCGAGATCGGGGTGTAGTTCGTCCGCGGATTGTTGTTGAAGTCGTTGCGTGAAATGGCTGAACTGCCCGCTGTTTCCTGCTCGATATTGGAGAAGGTGGCCACTGTTTTCAGCGTGGCGTCGTCGCCGAGCGCGTTGTCCCAGCGCAGGGTGCCGCTCTGCCGATCGTAGGCCGTCTTGTCGCGCCAGCCATCGGTGTGGCTGACGTTGAGGTCGGCCCGGAAGGCGTGGTCGCCAAAGGCCGTGCCGCCCGTGACCATCGCTCGCGCCCAGCCATAACTGCCGGCTTCGAGCGAACCTTCCATTTCCGGCCGGGTTGGCTGCTTGCGGGTCAGCACGTTGACGACGCCACCGATGGCGTCGGAACCGTACAGGGCGCTCCCTGGGCCTTTGTTGATCTCGATGCCACCGGCCATCGGCAGGTTAACTTCGTACAGGGCGTTGTGGTTGAAGAACCCGGTCGAACGGGTCGGTACGCCATCTTCGAGGTAGAGATAGACCGGGCTGGTGGTGAGCGGCTGGCGGATCGACGTCTGATGGCCTTCGCCGCCAGTGACGTTGACCCAGACGCCGGCTACCTGGCCCATGATTTCGCTCGGGTGCGCCGGTTTGACATCGCGCAGCGTCTTTTCCTTGATCACGCCGATCGTGGCCGGGGTTTCGCTGACCAGTTGCCCCTCGCGCGTCGCGGTAACGGTGACTTCCGCCAGCGCAGTCCCTTCGGCGTAAATCGGCGTGGCGGCAAAGGCCGAAAGAACAGCCAGCATCTGTGGCGCGAGCGCAAACTTCTTCATCAGCGAGTCCTAATTGATTTTAATCAAAAAATACTTATTAAACAGCAGGTTAGGGGCGGATGATACGGGGTGCGCCGGGCCGGTGGAATGCGGCAAATTGTCGCATCACACTGTCGGGTGGCGCTCGCTGTGCTCAGGTGCCTGCGCCAGCGTTCAGTGCCACTTGGTAGCTGCGCGTCGCGTGCACGCCGTCGACCCTGATTGGCAGCAATACCCGGGTTCTTTCCAGCGCCTTGATGATGCGCGAGATGGTTTCGAAGCGCAGGTCGGTGATGTCGGCGATATCCTGCCGGCTGGGCAGCACGACGCGGCCGGCGCCATCGGCAAAGAGGCGGATCAGGCTCAGGACGCGGTCCGCAGCCTGGCCGCCGCGCAACGCGACGACTTCGGCCGCCCGTTGCTGGGCCTGGGCCAGTGAGGCGAGCAGCGATTCGCCGGCGAGCGCCCCGGCACCCTCCGGCCATGGCGCAAGCTGACATTGGGTGAGCGCTGTGGCCGAGAAGGTGTAGCAGCCAAAAAGCAGCGTTTCGCAGCCGAGAATGTCGCCGGGAACGGCGAGACTGGCAAACGACGCATCGCTGGCTGAGCTGACGTTGTCGAGCCGGACGACACCGCTGTTGAGCCGCCAGGCGAGGCCATCGGCGCCGGCGCGATAGATGCCTTGACCGGCCGCCAGTTGGCGCCCGGCGTGCTGGGCGCCGGGGGTATTGCTACGGTCGACCGGAAAAATCGGGCTAATTTGAAAATTCCTGGCTGAAACGCCAACCGCCCCAAAGGGGCGGTTGGCAAGCTATTGTCGAGTCAATCAGAACTTGAGATTGAGCCCCGCGTAGAAGGAGCGGCCCATGCCGGGGACGGCGGTACCCCAGGACATGGTGCCATCCGTTGGGTTCAGGCTCATCGTTCGACCCTGGCCGGTGTAGGCGCCACCGAGCGGCAGATAGTAGAACTTGTCGAAGAGGTTCTCGACGCCGAAGTCGACCCGTACCTTGTTCCAGGTATAGCTGGCGCGCAGATTGGTCAGGCTGTAGCCGGAGGTCTCAATTTCATTCCGTACTTGTGAGGTCTTGTGTTTGCCGGAAACACCGATGACTTCGATGGCGTTGTTCCAGCCACCGAATTGATGGGTGAGCGCCAGCTTGGCGTTGAGCGGCATGATGTTGTAGAGGTTGCCGCCGGTGTCGCGGTTTTCCCCCCGGGTGTAGTTGAGCAGGCCGGTCAGTTTGAAATCGCCGAATGCCGACTTGGCCAGCGGCATGCGCCCGGAGAGATCGAGACCGTAGAGGCGGGCCGACTGGTTGACGTATTTCAGAACGACGAACTGATTGGTCGCATTGGCTGCGCTGGCAGTGTTGGTCGCACCGCTCCATTGGACGGCGTTGATATAGTCGTCAACGTGAGTGAGGAACGGTGTTGCCTTGACTTCCCAGTGACGGTCGGCTGCGTGGAGATCGAAGGTGGCCGAGGCGGTGTAGGCCTTTTCGGACTTCAAATTCACGTCGCCGATGTAACCGTTGCCGTCGCCGACAAAGTTGTTCATGGCGGCCATCATGGCTGCGGAGGACCAAGTGTAGCGTTCGTAGAGGTTGGGCGAACGAACCTTGCGAGCGACACCAAACTCAATATCCAGCATATTGCTGGGGGTGTAACGGGCCAGCGTGGTCAGGTCGACGTTGTTGTCCGACTTGCTGCGCTCGCTGGTGTTGAAGGCAACCGCATCGCGTGTCTGGTTCATCGAGCCGCCCGTGCCGGTGATCGGCGCGATGGCCTGATCATAGCCGTGCACCATGCCCGAATCGCTGGATACTCGCTCGTAGCGCATGCCCATCTGGGCCATCCATTGCGGCGCGAGCTGCTTGTCCCATTCGCCAAATACGCCGAGGCGATCACGCTTGCCATTGTTGATGTTCTGGAAGGTGTTGGGGCCCATGCCGCCGCCCGAAGCGCCCCACCAGTCATTGAGGGTGTAGTGTTGATAGAGGGTACCGAGGCGTAATATGCTGTTGGCACCGATATCGATCTCGGCCTTGAGGTTGAGGCCGGTGGTCTTGCTGGTGGAGTACATCGGCATGCCGGCAGCACAGGTTCCTGAAGGGTCGCCCGTGAAACGAATGGGTGTGCAGGCTGTTCCAGTGGCGCCTGTGCCAGAGTTGGAACCGTACCAGAAGCGCTTGTCAGCGCCAAAGTCCATGAAGTGCTCGACGTCTTCGTAGTAGGCGCGGGCTTCGAGCATGCCCCAGTCGAACTGGCCGAGGTAGCGCAGGTTGGCCCGCTTCTGCTCGTTGCCCAGCATGTCCATGCGCTGGTTGGGGTAGAGCTGCTTGGGAACGTCCTGGTAGCCGAACTTGGCTTCGACGAGGTGATTGCCGCCGCGCAGGGCGAAGCCCAGCGTGTGTGTTTGCGATTCGTAGGCCGTCGAGCCGACTTTGTCGAGGGCCAGGGTGTGGCCGGGACGGCCGGTTGCCGTGGTCGTCTTGAAATTGCCGCCGGCCTTGTAGTTGTCTGCCTGGGAATGGGCGCCGGTGTAGCTGACGCTGAAGCTTTCGGTGGCCAGCGTTGCCCCGACATTGCCGCCGAGGGCATTGTTGTTGCTGCGATAAAAGCTGCCGATCTCGCCCTTGGCCAGCAGACCCTGGCCGGGCGCGGCAAATTCGGGCGCCCGGGTTTCGGCGACGATGCTGCCGCCGATGCTGTCGCCACCGACGCTGACCGGTGTGATCCCGGCGTAGACCTTGATCTTGCTGACGTTGGTCGGGTCGAGATACGACAGCGGCGGATTCATGTGGTTGGGACAGGAAGCGATGAAGTCCATGCCATCGACGGTGATGCGCAGGCGGTCACCGGCCAGGCCATGGATGGCAGGCAGGCTGGAGATGCCGCCGGCGCCGTACAGGCTGACCCCGGGCACGTCCTGTAGCAGGGCGGCGGTATCGCGCGTGACGGCGTGCTTGGCGGCGATTTCGGCCGAGCCGATCTGACGTGGCGTGCTCGTTTCCGGAATCCGGCCGGCATTGACGACAACTTCGTTGAGCGTGGTCTGCGCGTAAGCGACCGGCGCGGAAAAAACGACGGCCAGCGCGGCAGTCAGCGGACGGATGCGGTACCCCATGAAACTCTCCCTGGATTATTGGTGTTTTTGGTGCGCGCCGATTGTCCGGGAGTTGGCGCCTGGCGGGAATGCGACAAATTGTCGCGCGGCAATTGGTCTAATGCCAAAGAATGGGGTCCGCTCCGTTTCCGGCGCGGGGAATGGCAACCAATCGCAACCAATCGCAACGACGGGTCGCCGGGTTCGCCCGGCATTTCAACCTTGAAACCTCAGTTGACCGCTCATCCAGCCTTGGTCAGCCGCCTGAATACAGGCCTTTGCGCCTTCGAGGCGATTCACCCGTTGGGAGACAGCGCTACGTGGCCGCTGGCACGCCTGGTCGGGCGCCCGGCTCTTGCAGGCATGAGCCTGCTGCGGTGTCGCTTGGCGCCGGCCATCCCGCCCAGGCGCACCATCTGCCGCGTCCAACTGAGGTTTCAAGGTTCAATTTTGGCCAAAAATTCCGGTTGACCGTGGGATTCGGTTCCGGCCTGCTCCCCGGCGGCTTGGCCGCAGGAGAGGTCTGCTTTAGCTGGCGGCCGTGACGCCGTTCAGCTTGTCGAGCGCTTCAAGCAGTTTTTGTGGTTCGTCGAGGCGCAGCATCTTGCGGACGGCGGGGGTGATCTCGTTGACCTCGGACTTCAGCACGCGGTTCTTGACCTTGAGGATCTGCGACGGGTGCATCGAGAAAATGCGCAGGCCCATGCCGAGCAGCAGGCGGGTGAGGTCGGGATCGCCGGCCATTTCGCCGCACACCGAAACCGGGATGTCGGCTTTTTCCGCCATCGACAACGTGTGGGCGAGCAGCATGAGCACAGCCGGGTGCAGCGGGTCGTAGAGGTTGGCGACCTGCTCGTCCGAACGGTCGATGGCCAGGGTGTACTGGATGAGGTCGTTGGTGCCGATCGACAGGAAATCGAGGCGACGCAGGAAGAGGCCGATGGCCAGTGCAGCGGCGGGTATCTCGATCATGCCGCCGACCTGGATGTTTTCGTCGAAAGCGACCTTCTCGCCACGCAGGCTCGATTTGGCCTGCTCGAGCGCGGCCAGCGTCTGGTCGATCTCGTGGGCGTGGGCCAGCATCGGGATGAGCAGCTTGATCGGGCCGTGTTTCGAGGCGCGCAGGATGGCCCGCAACTGCGTCTGGAACATGCGCGGCTCGGCCAGCGACAGGCGGATGGCGCGGCGGCCGAGCGCCGGGTTGGTCTGCACGCGGTCGCCGGCGCTGTTGTTCGGGCGCAGGTCCTTGTCGTTGCCGAGGTCGAAGGTGCGGATGGTGACCGGCCGGCCGCCCATGCCCTTGACCACTTTCTTGTAGGCCTCGTACTGCTCGCGCTCGTCGGGCATGTCGCCACGGTCGAGGAAGAGGAACTCGGTACGGAACAGGCCGACGCCCTCGGCGCCGCAATCGAGCGCCATCGGCACGTCGCCGGGCAGCTCGATGTTGGCGAAGAGCTGCACCGGAATGCCGTCGATGGTTTCCGACTTGGCCGTCTTGAGGCGCTTGAGCTTGTTCCTTTCGAGCTCGATCTGTTCCTTGCGTAGCTGGTATTCGTCCAGCACGCGCTGGTCCGGATTGACGATGACGACGCCGCGCATGCCGTCGACAATCAGTAGTTCGTTGTCGCGGATCAGGCCGCGCGCGTTTTCCAGGCCGAGCACGGCGGGGATCGCCATGCTGCGGGCGAGGATGGCGGTGTGCGAGGTGGCGCCGCCGACATCGGTGATGAAAGCGGCGAAACGGTGGTCCTTGAAGGCGATGGTGTCGGCCGGCGAGAGGTCGTGGGCGACGATGATCAGCGCCTCTTCCTTCGGATTTTTGGCCGTCTTCAGCGTGGCGCGGCGGGGATGGCCGAGCAGTTCCTTGACGACGCGCTCGACGACCTGCACGACATCAAACTTGCGTTCGCGCAGGTAAAGATCGTCGAACTGCTCGAACTGGTCGACTAGCTGTTCCATCTGCTGGACCAGCGCCCATTCGGCGTTGCACCGGCGTTCGCGGATGATGTCGCGCGGTTTGACCGCCAGTTCCGGGTCTTCGAGGAACATGGTGTGGATGTCGATGAAGGCATTGAGCTCGGCCGGGGCGTGCTCGGTGTTCTCCTTCATCTGGATCAGCTCTTCCTTGACCACCTTGATGGCGGTGTCGAAGCGCTCGATTTCCTTGTCCAGCATGCGCGGCGTCAGCGTCAGGTGGGCGACCTCGAGTGTCGCATGCGACATGAGCATGGCCCGCCCGATGGCGATGCCGCCGGAAACCCCAAGACCGTGCAGGATGAAGCTCATGGTCCGACCTTTCGCCGGGCCGCCCCAAGAAAGGACGACGCCACCTCGGGCGGCAGCGAGCCAGGCGAGCGTGGGGGCCGATTCATTTATTCTCCCTCGCCGAAATAGTCGGCGATCAAGGCAAGCAGAGCTTCCATGGCTTCAGCTTCATCGGCGCCGCTGGTTTCCAGCGTCACCTTCGAACCCTTGCCGGCGGCCAGCATCATGACGCCCATGATGCTCTTGGCATTGATCCGGCGGGTGCCCTTGCTCATCCAGATCTCGCACTTGTACTTGCCGGCCAACTGGGTCAGCTTGGCGGAGGCGCGGGCATGAAGGCCGAGCTTGTTGATGATATCGGTTTCGGTCGTGATCATGTTTTTCAATGGTCCAGCATGTTGATGATGCCGTCGCGGCCGCCATCGCGGGCGCGAACGAGCAGGGTTTCCATGCCCTTGTCGCGGTAAGTCAGGGCGCGCAGCAGCATGGGCATATTGACGCCGGTCAGGCCTTCGATCCGGCCACGTTCAAGCAACTTTAGCGCAAGGTTGGCCGGAGAGGCGCCAAAAATATCGGTCAGGATCAGCGCACCATCACCCTTGTCGACCAGGGCGAGCATCTCGCACGCCATCGGCAACATGTCCAGCGGGTCATCCTGCGAGGTCAGGCCGAGTTGCATCACCTGCGGCGGACGCTTGTTCAGCACATGGCACACATTCTGGATGAGCGCCTCGCCGTAACTGCCGTGAGTGATGATAAGAATGCCGATCATGCCCTGGATTCTAACCTGAGCTTTTTACCGGCGGCTGACGATCAGTATGCCGATGACGACCAGCGCAGCGCCCACCATCTGCGCCAGCGAAATGGATTCGTCAAGCAGCCACCAACCGAAGGCTATGGTCAGGATCGGCCCGACCATGCCGAACAGCGAAGCCCGCCCGGCGCCGATCCGGCGTATCGCCGCCGACTGGGCGAAGACCGGCACGATGGTGGCGAACAGCGCCATGGCCAGCCCCCAGCCATAAACCGGCAGCGGCTGGATGAAGGCGGTGAGCGGGTGCGAGGCCGAGAAATGCGCCAGCGTGACGGCCGACGAAACGAGCATGGCCAGCGCCGAAAAACGCATGGCGCCAAGCCGCGCGATCATCGTCCCGCTGCCCGACAGATAGAGCGCATACGAGACGCTGGAGGCGAAGACCAGCGCGCCGCCGATCCAGACGCTGCGCGCATCGCCAAGGCCAAGGTCGTGCACGAAGGCGAAGCCGATGCCAAGGTAGCAGAGCGCCACGGCAATCACTTCACGCCGGGTGAAGGGCTTGCCCTGAAAGAGTACGCCGATCAGGATGGTCAGCGTCGGATAGGTGAACAGGATCAGTCGTTCCAGCCCGGCTGAAATGTACTCAAGCCCCCAGAAGTCGAGAATGCTCGCGCCGTAATAGCCGAGGCAACCGAGGACGAACAACTTGAGCCAGTCGTCGCGCGTCAGGCTGGCGCCGGCCCGCTGCCCAACCAGTCCGACCCACAGGAACACCGGCAGCGCAAAACCCATGCGCAGGGCGAGCAGGGTGATGGCATCAACGCCGTACGGGTAGGCCAGCTTGACGAAAATCGCCTTGAGCGAAAAGCCGAGCGCCGCCAGAAGGGCGAGACTTGCGCCAACAGCATTCGATTTTCCCAACAATGGCTCCCTTGGCCTCAATTCGGCTCTCATTAGAAGCGGGGATGGCGCCCGTGGCAAGGCTGGCCGATCTAAGGACCATGGAAACCGGTCCCACGGTCAACCGGAAAAAACGGCCAAAATTGAAATGGCGCAGCCGGTGGCCTGACAGCCTTCAGGCCGCGCTCTGTGCAAATCCGTCACGCTACCTCGCCTTGCGTTCCTTCTCGTAGTCCGGATAACTCTGCCGGTTGATCCGTGCCAGGCAATTGTCCACCTCGCTCGGTGGCAGTTTTCGGCACTGGTGTTCGGAGCTTTGCTGCCCTGCCTCGTAGGCGGTCTGGCAGGCGCAGAGGGAGAGCAGGCAAAAGGCGAAGATTGCGGTTGAGCGCATGGCGTTATTCCATTCGGGCTGGGCGGGAATGCCATTGTGCTTGACTGACAGCTTTGCGCAAAGGTCCGCTGGGCGAGATTCGATCAGTCGCGGCTTGAGCGACTGGTTGCGCTGGCGTTCGGACTACAGCGGGCGCTTCACCGTCAGGCACCGCGAGTCTGACCCTTGCTGTAGCCGGTGGCCGATCATGCGGATGGCTTTCGGTCAGCTTGGCCTTGTGGCCGGCTTCCAGGCCATCGGCGGCGCCGTGGCACTTGAGGCAGACGTCGCCGACCGGCAGCCCCGACGCCCCTCACTTCTCCGGAGCGGGCTGGGCGGCCATGATTTGCGGCAGATTCCCTTCGATCCAGTCGGCCAGCGCTTGAACCTTGAGGCCGACTTCGCGCCCGAGCGGGGTCAGGCTGTATTCGACGTGGGGCGGCACGACCGGATAGGCCTTGCGCGCGACAAAGCCGTCGCCTTCCAGCCATTTCAGGGTCTGGGCGAGCATGCGTTCGCTGACACCGACGGTCTTGCGGCGCAGATCGCTGAAGCGGTGGGTGCCGCCGAGCAAGGCGACGAGAATCAGCACGCCCCAGCGACTGGTGACGTGTTTGAGTACGTCGCGCGACGGGCATTTTTCCGCGAACAGGTCGCCACGCCGCATCTTGGCCGACAGTGTGGAAGACGCCTCGGCGACTTGGGGGCTGTCGCTGCCATTGTCGTTGTGCATGGGTACTTACCTTTATGTGCGTACTTACTAAAAATTAGTATGGTTGATATTCTGCCATTTCTTCTCAACCGACCCAAGGAATTTCAACCATGATCGCCATCACCGGAGCCTCCGGCCAACTCGGCCGACTTGTCATCGAAGCGTTATTGAAAAAATTGCCGGCTACTGAAATTGTTGCTGCCGTGCGCAATCCGGATCGGGTCGCCGACCTGGCCGAACGCGGGCTGCACGTCCGGCACGCCGACTACAACCAGCCGGCAACGCTGGAAGCCGCCTTCCGCGGGGTGGACAAGCTGTTGCTCATCTCCTCCAGCGAAGTCGGCAGCCGCCTCCCGCAGCACCGCGCCGTGATCGAAGCGGCCAGCCGTGCCGGGGTCAAGCTGATCGCTTACACCAGCCTGCTCCATGCCGACACCTCGCCGCTCGGGCTGGCTGCCGAACACCAGGCGAGCGAGGCGCTGCTGCAGGATTCCGGCCTGCCCTTCGTGCTGCTGCGCAACGGCTGGTACTCGGAAAACTATCTGGCCAGCGTGCCGACGGCGTTGCAGTACGGGGCGCTGATCGGCAGCGCCGGCGCTGGCCGGATCGCCTCGGCTGCCCGGGCCGACTACGCCGCCGCCGCCGCCGCGGTGCTGACCAGCGACGACCAGGCCGGGCGCGTGTACGAACTGGCCGGCGACGAAAGTTATTCGCTGGCCGAACTGGCCGCCGAGGTGGCGCGCCAATCCGGCCAGCCCGTCGTCTACCAGAACCTGCCCGAGGCCGAATTCAAGGCGGCGCTGGTCGGCGCCGGCTTGCCCGAGGGCTTTGCCGGCTTGCTCGCCGACTCCGATGCCGGCGCCGCTCAGGGCGCGCTGTTCGATGACAGCCATCAGCTGAGCCAGCTACTTGGCCGCCCGACGACGCCGATTGCGGCGCAGATCAAGCCCGTGCTTGACGCACTGCACAATATGCCGGCAAAATGAATCCATGACTTCTGCTATTTCCCTGTTCGCCCTGAAAGCCCCGTGCCACCGCATTCTGCGTGCGTGGCGCGTTGCCGTTTTTCCGGGGCCCGGGGTGAGATAGTCGACGTTTTCTGACCCGATTTCAGCACAGGCCGCGGATTTGAAACCCGCGGCCTTTTTGTTTTCTCCCCGTTTTTCCCTCACCGAAAGGAAGTGCCATGCCCCGTATTGCCAACTGGACCCTGCTCGCCAACGTTCGCCACAACGCCGATCGCCTCACCCGGGCCGCCATGCATCCGCCCTCGTCCCAACCGCATTGAACCGGAGAAAGTCGTGTCCATACCCGTCGCCTATCTCGGCATCATCCTGATCTGGTCCGCCACGCCACTGGCCATCCAGTGGAGCGCCCAGGGCACCGGTTTTGCCCTCGCCGTCTTCGTCTATTCCGGCTGCCTTGTCTGGCTCAAGCGCATCGGCGACGACAGCCCGCCGCTGGCCACCACGGTCGGCACGCTGGCCGTCGCGCTGCCCTTCTTCGGGCTGGTCTGGTATCTGACCGACGGCCGACTGCCCGAGATGATCCCGCCGCGCGCCGGGGCGGCCATCGTGTACCTCGGCGTCTTCGGTTCGGTGATCGGCTTCGCGCTCTATTACTACGTGATCAAGCACCTCGAAACCTCGAAGGTGGCGCTCATCACGCTGCTCCTCGGCCACTGGCTCAACGGCGAGAGCATCGGCCTCCCGAGTGGTGGTTCGGCACCGGCCTGATCCTGCTCGGGCTCAGCGTGCATGAATGGACGATGCTGGCCGGCCTGCTGCGTCCGGGGCGAGGTGAGCCGGCTGCTGGCTAGCCTGTCCGTCGAATTCCACGGTCAACCGGAAAAAAGGCCCAAAAATGAAATGGCGCAGGAGTTTCTACGCCATTTCTTTGAACCGTTCAGGAAAATGAATCCGGGCTGTACCGCTTTCAGCGGGAGTTTGCACCCGACTTCCCGGCGGGCGAGCAAAACCAGAGCTTGTTGCCCTCGCTATCGAGAAAACTGCCGACGTAGAAGTCGCCATAAACCTGCACCTCGTTGGCAATCACGATGTCGCGTGCCCGCAATGCATCCTGCGTTGCCGGGGCATGATCGGTGGCCAGCGTAACGCGTGGATTAGGGAGCTCCGTCGGCGCCGCCCAGTCCGGCTTGAGCATCAGGATCACCTGGCCCAGCCACCAGCCAACCTGTTCCTCGCCTTCGAAAGCCGGCTCAAGGCCGAGCGTTTCCTTATAGAACCGATTGGCCCGATCAATCTCCCTCACGGCCAAGGCAACAACCTTGACCCGCTGAATGCCGAGGGGCGGTAGTGTCTGGCTCATGATCACCCTCCTTTTTCTGAACGCTGGCGCAGCATTCAGCCATGCCATTTTCCATTCGTGGTGGACAACCTCAATCCGCTGAAATTCCCGTTTCTCACACGAATGGAGCGCCTATGCGTCTTCATCGGCGATGCCACGGTCAACCGGAAAAAAGGCCCGAAAATGAAAATGGCGCAGGCACCCAAAGGGGTCAGAGACATTTCCTTTTTTCGCTCAATCGTCTTTTCCATTCCGATCCTCCTCAAAATCCAAAATCCCGTTGGTTCGTCATCGGTTGCATGCTCACTTCATCCGACGGCCTATTCGGTCGCCCCCGTTTGCCGGAGTTGTGCCGGATACCCAGATGTCCGTAGATCATTTCGGCAAAGCGCTCGTTGCCTACTGGCATGCCCAGTTGTAAGGCTTTGCGGATATCGTCGACGGCTTCGGCATCCAGTTCGGGGCGAAAGAGTGCTCGGTAGGCGACTTGCCGTTCTCCGCTATCTCCGCCAAGGGAGCGGTAGAGTTCGTGCGGGCTCAGACGAACATCGGTCTGCCCCAACCCATTGGCCCGATAGCTTGACCAGCGGTACTGCCCCGGATCAACCACCATGCCGGCCCGCACGGGGTTGAGTTCGATGTAACGCTGGCAAGCCAGCAGATAGTTTTCAGCTTGCACGACGCTGGATTTGAAGCGCCCTTCCCAC